>NZ_JBSFKI010000003.1:294061-385487 GCF_053598475.1 Kitasatospora sp. NPDC001119 | reverse complement strand
CGGTCGCCAATGCTCCGCAGTGGCTCCCTCCTCCGCCTTGCGATGCACGCACCCCAACGCCGCCCCGCCCGCCCTCCGGGCGGACGACGGGAGTTTGAAGACACGCCCTAGCGGTTCAGTCGCCCAGGAAGACGAGCCAACTGCCCGGGGTGGCGGCGCAGTTGGCGAGCAGGTTGCGCAGTTCGCGGACGGCCGCCCGCTGCTCCCCGGTGGTGCAGCGGGCGAGCAGGGCGGTGGCCTCCTCGAAGGCGGCGCCGGCGTCCTGCTCGTTGAACGGGGTGTCCCCGTACGGGTCGATCCGGCCGAGCCGGTGGCGGGTCGGATCGGTGTGCCGGGCCAGGGCGGAGGTGAGGGCCTCGCCGGGGCTCGACAGGTGCAGCAACCTGGCGCTGGTGCGGCGGCCGCCGTTCGGGCGGCCGTCGTACAGCGCGATGTCGATCGACACGGCGTTACTCCTGGTGGTGGTCGGGAGTTGTGGAGCCGGAGCCGGTGCAGCGGGATGGGATCCCCCGCTGCACCGGCTCCTCACGTTTTCCGGCAGGCTCCCGGGCGGGCGGGCGGTCCGGGTCCGCGCGTCAGGCCCGGTCGTCGGCGTAGGCGGTGAGCAGGCGGGCCAGGTGCTTGCCGGTGACCAGCAGCGGCTCCTCGCTGCGGGCGACCTGGGCGGCGAGCTCGGCGCCCTCCAGGGTGCTGATCACGGTGCCGGCCAGCTCGCGGGCGTCCTGCTCGCCGATGCCGGCGGCGAGCAGCCGTTCCGTCACGACGGCCCGCCAGTGGGCGAAGGCCTCGGCCACCGCCTCCTCGATCACCGGCACCCGGCCGATCGTCTCCAGGGCGGTGCTGGTGATCGGGCAGCCGTCCTGCCAGTCGGACGCGCGCAGTTCGGTGGCGAGCAGCCGGGTGCAGGCGGTCATCGCCTCGCCCAGGTCCGGTGAGGAGCCGAGCCCGGCGTGCAGCATGACGGCGAACTCCTCGTCCCCGTGCCGGATCGCCTCGGCGGCCAACTCCTGCTTGCCGCCCGGGAAGAAGTGGTAGACGGAGCCGAGAGTGGCCTCGGCCTCGCGGGAGATCTGCTTGATCCCGGTGCCCTCGTACCCCTGGCGCTGCAGCAGCCGGGAGGTGGCCCGGACGATCCGCTCCCGGGTGCCGGGCTTCGCTTCGGCCTGCGCGCCGTCCTTCGGTGCGGCCTTCGCCGGGGCCTTCGCCGGGGCCTTCGCAGCGACCCTCACGGCGGCCTTCGGGTCGGCCTGCGCGGGGGTCTTCTCGGGCGTCTTCACGGCGTGATCCTAGCCGAGATTCTGAGTAGAGCGTTCGTTCCAGTCCTGTGCTAGCGTCGGCTCCGGCGCTCTGGATAGAGCGTTCGTTCTAGGCATTCGTCCAGTGGAGGGGAACACGCATGTCCGTGGAGCAGCAGGCGAAGCGATCCGTGACGGTGATCGGGCTCGGCCCGATGGGGCAGGCCATGGCCCGGGCGTTCCTGGACGCCGGGTACGCCGTCACGGTGTGGAACCGCACGGCCGCACGGGCCGACGAACTCGTCGCCCGGGGCGCGCAGGCGGCGCCCAGCGCGGAGGCGGCGGTGGCGGCGAACGAACTGGTGGTGCTCAGCCTCACCGACTACGACGCCGTGTTCACCGTCCTGGAGTCGGTCGAGCCGGCGCTGAAGGGGAAGGTGGTCGCGAACCTCAGCTCGGACACCCCCGGGCGGGCCCGCGACGCCGCCCGCTGGCTGGCCGAGCGCGGCGCCGGACACCTGACCGGCGGGGTGCAGGTGCCGCCCTCGGGCATCGGCAGCCCCGAGTCGTCCACCTTCTACAGCGGCCCGGTCGAGCTGTTCCGGCGGCACCGGGCCGCCCTGGAGGTGCTCACCGCGGCCGACTACCGGGGCGACGACCCCGGGCTGGCCCAGCTGTACTACCAGATCCAGATGGACCTGTTCTGGTCCTCGATGGTCGGCTACCTGCACGCCACGGCGGTCGCCGAGGCCAACGGCATCACCGCCGAGGAGTTCCTGCCGTACGCCCTGCCCACCGCCGCGCTGCTGCCGCGGATGATCGAGTTCTACGCGCCGCGGATCACCGCCGGGGACCACCGCGGGGACGTCGACCGGCTGACGATGGCACTCGCGAGCATCGAGCACGTCCAGCACACCGCGGAGGACTCCGGGGTGGACGGCGCCCTGCCGGCCCTCCTCGCGGAGGCGGTCCGGCGGGGTGTGGCGGACGGGGACGGCGCGGCCAGCCTGAGCACCCTGGTGGGGCGGTTCCGCCGGGTGTAGCCCTCCGGGCGGACCTCCGTGCGGATCTTCGTACGGACCTCCCGGGCGGACCGGAAGATCGTGTGCCGTCGGCCGTTGTCACGGCCGACGGCCGCTGTCACCATGGCGTTCGGCAGGAGGAGGGGCCGGAGCGGCGGGTCGGTGACGGGTGTTCGAATCACTGGCTGTTGCGCACGCAACGTAACGTGACATTGTACGCTGGTGTTCTGCACCCACCCGGAGGAACACCATGGCCGACCTCAAGTCCCGCACCCTGATCTCCGTACAGGAGCGGCTTCGCGACCAGGTCGCGCACGCACTCCGGGCGGCCCTGATCTCCGGCGAACTGCGCCCCGGCGTCGTCTACTCCGCCCCCGCGCTCGCCGCCGACTTCGGCGTCTCCGCGACCCCCGTCCGCGAGGCCATGCTCGACCTCGCCCGCGAGGGCCTGGTCGAAGCCGTCCGCAACAAGGGCTTCCGGGTCACCGAGCTGACCGACCGCGACCTCGACGACTTCACCGAGATCCGCGCCCTGATCGAGGTCCCGACCGTCGGCCGGGTGGCGCGCACCGCCACCAAGGAGCAGCTGGAGCGGCTGCGCCCGCAGGCCGAGGCGATCGTCGCGGCGGCCCGCAAGCACGACCTGATCGGCTACCTGGAGGCCGACCGCCAGTTCCACCTCGACCTGCTGGGCCTGGCCGGCAACTCGCGGCTGGTCGAGGTCGTCGGCGACCTGCGCAAGCGCTCGCGGCTCTACGGCCTCAACCGGCTCGACGAGCGCGGCGAGCTGGTCTCCTCGGCGGAGGAGCACCTGGAGCTGCTCGACCTGCTGCTCGCCGGCGACGCGGCCGGGGCCGAGGCCTGCATGACCCGCCACCTCAGCCACGTCCGCTCCCTCTGGGCCGGCGAGGAGAAGCCCGCCGAACCGGAGCCCTCGGCCCTGCGCCTGCGGTCCGGCCGGGGCTAAACCGCTCGTTCGGGTGAAGACTGAGGATCGGGCGCCGAAAGGCGTGCCGGTTCTACGATGATGCTCTCGACATCGGCAGCCAGGAGGAAATCCATGTCCGCCGCAGCAGTGGAAGAGCCCATGGAGCAGCCGACGCTGCTCGAAGCCGCTGAGCTGATCTCCAACCAGTTCACCGGGCACCGGGTCGAGATCGTCGGGAGCCAGATCACCGTGACGCCGCCGCCGAACGCTTCGCACAGCAAGTCGCTGAGCCGCCTGATGCGCGTGCTGTTCCAGGCCGGCCTCGATGGAGGCGGGACCGAAGTCCTTCAGGGCGTCGGGATCTGGCTGCCGGATGGGCCGTCGGACTATGCGATTCCCGATCTGGTGGTTGTCGACGCCGATATCGACGATCACCTGATCGAGTACAACTGCTACGACCCGGCCGTCTTCCGGCTCGTTCTGGAAGTCACCTCGTCCAACCACAGCGATGACTTGAAGAGGAAGCCTTTCGTCTACGCGTCTGCCGGCGTGCCCGTCTACGTGATCGTGGATCGCGCGAATCAGCGAGTCATGGTGCTCACCGATCCGCGGGACGGCGAATACCGGGTGCACGCCGTCCACCACCCCGGGCAGTCCTTCACCCTGCCGGAGTCGATCGGAGCGTCGGTGACGCTCTCGGTGGACGACGTGCTGACGGCCAAGAAGTAGGTCAGAGCGCCGCCGCCGGGAGGGTCAGCCGTCCGTCGTGGACCTCGGCGATCTGGTCGACGGCCGTCAGGTGGGTGCGGTCGTGGGTGACCAGGACGGTGGCGGTGGCCCGGCGGTGGGTGAGGTCGGTGATCAGGTCGAGGACGGCGGCGCCGCGTTCGTGGTCGAGGGCGCTGGTGGGTTCGTCGACCAGCAGGACGGTGGGGTCGTTCATCAGCGCGCGGGCGATGTTGACCCGCTGGCGCTGCCCGCCGGAGAGCTGGTGCGGCCGGCGGGCGGCCTGGTCGCGCAGGCCGACGGCGTCGAGGAGTTCCAGGGCGCGGGGGAGGGCGCCGCGCGGGGGGCGGCCGTCGAGGTGGGCCATCACCTGCAACTGCTCCACGGCGGTGAGCGAGGGCAGCAGGTTGGCCTGCTGGAAGACGATGCCGATCCTGGTGCGGCGCAGCGCGGTGAGGTCCGCCCGGCTGAGGCCCGCGGTGTCGGTGCCGTCGACGACGACCTGCCCGGAGTCCGGGGTGATCAGGGTGGCGGCGACCGCGAGCAGGCTGGACTTGCCGGAGCCGGAGGGGCCGACGACGGCGGTGAGCGTGCCCTTGGGGACGGTCAGCGAGACCTCGTCGAGTGCCGTGAGCCGGCCGTCGCCGTCCGGGTAGGTGAGGGTGATGCGGTCGAGGACGAGACTCATCGGGCGCTCCCGAGGGCGGTCAGCGGGTCGACGGAGGTGATCCGGCGGATGGACAGGGCCGCGCCGATCGCGCCGAGGGCGATCATGACGGCGGCGGGCAGCAGGACGGTCGGGGCGTCCAGGACGAAGGGGACGGCGGAGCCGATCAGCGCGCCGAAGCCGGACGCGATCGCGGTGCCGACGACCGTGCCGAGCAGCAGCAGGAGGACGGCCTGGCCGAGGGCGTCGCGCAGCAGGTAGCGGGTGGAGGCGCCGAGGGCCTTGAGGACGGCGATGTCGCCGCTGCGCTGGATCGTCCAGACGGTGAAGAACGCGCCGATCACCAGGGCCGAGATGGCGAACAGGAAGCCGCGCATCAGCTGGAGGGAGCCGTTCTCGGAGGTGTAGGAGCCGATCGCGGCGAGGGCGTCGTCGCGGGTGCGGGTCTCGGTGCCGTGGCGGGCGTCGGCGGCGGCCAGGTCGGCGCCCTTGGCGGTGTCGAGCGCGATGACGGTGGCGTGGCCGGCGCCGCCGGGGGCGGCCTGCTGCCAGTCGCCGAGGCTGGTCCAGATCACCGGGGTGTGGCTGTACGCGGCGTCGCCCTCGACGGCGGCGACCCGCAGCGGGTGGCCGGCCAGGGTGAAGTCGGCGCCGGGGGCGAGGCCGCCCAGGTTCTCGGCGGCGGTCTTGGACAGTACGGCCTGGCCGGGGGCGATCCGGCTGCCCTGCGGGGCGAGTGCGGAGCCCTCCGGGACGCCGAAGGCGGAGAGCGCGGCGGTGCGCTGTCCGGCGGCGGCCTTGGTGGTGGTGATGCCGATCGGCTGGGCGGAGGTGACGCCGGGCTCGCGGGCCCAGGCCTGCCACTGGTCGGGGGTGACCTGGGAGTCGGTGAAGGAGAGCTTCTGCCCGTCGGCCGGCTTGCCGAAGACCAGGTGGTCGGCGGGCAGTCCGGTGATCGCGGAGATGTTCTGCCGGCCGAGCCCGGCGGTCAGCCCGGACAGCAGGCCGACCAGCACGGTGATCAGCACGATGACGGTTCCCATCAGGGCGAACCGCCCCTTGGCGAACCTCAGGTCCCTCCAGGCGACGAACACGACGGGGCCTTCCTCTGGACAGGTGGTTTCGACACTTCCACCGTCCTGGACGGGAGGGGTCCGGGGCATCGCGCCGGGGATTGCATCCTGGGCATCAAAGGGGAGAGCCCGAGTTCAACCTTTTGATTGATGCCGGGTGCCGGGCTAGGAACTTAGGCTGGACGGATGGCGACCGAACGATCCAGAACCACCCCCGTCGCCCGCGTCCTCCAGGTCTGCCTGCACCTGCTCGTGGCGGGCCTGCTCGCGCTCGCCGTCGCCCGGGCCGTCCTCGTCGACCGGGGCGGCGATCCGGCCGCCGTCGCCGCCGCGGCCACCGCGATGGCCGCCGTCTACACCGTCGGGCCGCAGCTGGCCGCCGTGCGCCGCTCCCGGCGGGCGGCCGCGCTCTGGCTGGCGCTGCTCGGCGTCACCTGGGCGGGCGTGCTGATCACCACCCAGGACGGCGTCTGGCTGGCCTTCCCGCTGTACTTCCTGGAACTGCACCTGCTGGGGCGGCGCGGCGGGCTGGTCGCCGTCGGGCTGACCGCCGCCGCGTCGATCGCCGCGTGGTCCTGGCACCAGCACAGCTTCAGCTTCGCCGCCTCGATCGGGCCCGCGCTCGGCGCGGCCGTCGCCACCGCCACCGTGCTCGGCTACCAGGCGCTGTACCGGGAGAGCGAGGAGCGCCGCCGGCTGATCGACGAGCTGACCGCCGCCCGCGCCGACGCCGCCGCCGCCCACCACGCCGCCGGGGTGCTGGCCGAGCGGGAGCGGCTCGCCCGGGAGATCCACGACACCCTCGCACAGGGCCTCAGCTCCATCCAGCTGCTGCTGCGGGCCGCCCAGCGGGCCCTGCCGGAGCGCACCGAGACCGCCGCCGGGTACGTCGAGCAGGCGCGGCAGGCCGCCCAGGACAACCTGGACGAGGCCCGCCGGTTCGTCCGGGCGCTCACCCCGCCCGCGCTGGACGGGGACCCGCTGCCGGTCGCGCTGGAGCGGCTGTGCGCGACGACGACGGCGCAGAGCGGCCTGCCGGTGAAGCTGCACGTCTCCGGCGCCCCGGTCCGGCTGCCGGCCGCGGAGGAGGTCGCGCTGCTGCGGATCGCGCAGTCGGCGCTCGGCAACACCGTCCGGCACGCGGGGGCCGCGCGGGCCGAGGTGACACTCAGCTACATGGAGGGTGAGGTGGCACTGGACGTGTACGACGACGGGGCCGGGTTCGACCCGGCGGCGGTCGCCGGCCGAACCGGCGGGGACGGCGGCTTCGGGCTGCCGTCGATGCGGGCCCGGGCGCGGGCGCTCGGCGGCGGCTTCACGGTGGAGTCGGCGCCCGGGCAGGGCACGACGGTGGCGGTGCAGCTGCCGGTCACCCCGGAGGCCGGCCAGTGATCCGGCTGCTCATCGCCGACGACCACCCGGTGGTGCGGGCCGGGCTGCGGGCCGTGCTGGAGTGCGAACCGGACTTCGCGATCGTGGCGGAGGCGGCCACCGCCGAGCGGGCCGTCGAACTGGCGGCCGAGCCGGGCGTGGACGTGGTGCTGATGGACCTCCAGTTCGGGCCGGGATCGGCCATGAACGGGGCGCAGGCCACCGCGGCGATCACCGCCCGGGCGGGCGCGCCGCGGGTCCTGGTGGTC
Organism: Kitasatospora sp. NPDC001119; assembly: GCF_053598475.1. Lineage (NCBI taxonomy): Bacteria > Bacillati > Actinomycetota > Actinomycetes > Kitasatosporales > Streptomycetaceae > Kitasatospora > Kitasatospora sp. NPDC001119. The sequence goes on along the minus strand of NZ_JBSFKI010000003.1, from coordinate 378,196 downwards.
ACCACGTACGACACCGACGCGGACACCCTGCCCGCCCTGGAGGCGGGCGCCACCGGCTACCTGCTGAAGGACGCGCCGCCGGAGGAGCTGGCCCAGGCCGTCCGGGCCGCCGCGGCGGGGCGCAGCGCGCTGGCGCCCAGCGTGGCGGACCGGCTGCTGGAACGGATGCGGACGCCCGCGGCGGCGCTCAGCGCCCGGGAGACCGAGGTGCTGGGGCTGGTCGCGGACGGGCTGACCAACCAGCAGGTCAGCCAGCGGCTGCACCTGAGCCAGGCCACGGTGAAGTCCCATCTGGTGCACATCTACACCAAGTTGGGCGTGGACTCGCGCACGGCGGCGGTGCGCGAGGCACGGCGGCTGGGGCTGATCCGCTGAGCGTAGGGTGGGGGTGTTCCGTGCCCGTGGCAGCGTGAGGAGCGCCTGATGACCGTCCGTCTCGACGAGCTCGCCGTACCGGTGATCGCCGCCCCGATGGCGGGCGGGCCCTCGACGCCCGAACTGGCGGCGGCGGTGAACCGGGCCGGCGGGCTCGGGTTCCTGGCCGGCGCCCTCAAGACCGCCCAGGCGATGGCCGAGCAGATCGCGGCGGTACGGAAGTCGACCGACCGGCCGTACGGGGTGAACCTCTTCGTGCCGGGCACGCCCGGGGACGCGGCGGCCGTCGCGGCGTACCGGGAGCGGCTGCGCCCCGAGGCCGAGCAGTGGGGCGTGACCCTGCCGGAGGAGATCGGGCCGGACCGCGACGACTGGGAGGCCAAGCTCGCCCTCCTGCTCGCCGACCCGGTGCCGGTGCTCTCGTACACCTTCGGGCTGCCCACGGCCGAGGAAGCGGCGGCGGTGCGGGCGGTCGGCACGACCCAGGTCGCCACCGTCACCACGCCCGAGGAGGCGCGGGCGGCGCAGGCCCTCGGGATGGACGCGCTGTGCGTGCAGGGCCCGGAGGCGGGCGGCCACCGGGGCACCCACCGGGTGACGGACCGGCCCGGGGAGCAGCCGCTGCTCGAACTGCTGCCCGCCGTACGGGAGGTGACGGCGCTGCCGCTGATCGCCGCGGGCGGACTCGGCGACGGCGCGGCCGTCGCGGCGGCACTGCGGGCGGGGGCGGTGGCGGTGCAGCTGGGCACGGCGCTGCTGCGTTCGGACGAGTCCGGCGCCTCGGCCGCCCACCGGGCGGCGCTCGTCGAACTCCCGGAGACGGCCGTCACCCGCGCCTTCACCGGCCGCCCGGCCCGCGGCCTGCGCAACGGCTTCATCGACCGCCACGACCCGTACGCCCCGCCCGCCTACCCCGAGGTCCACCACCTCACCGCCCCCCTCCGCGCCGCCGCCGCCCGCCGCGGCGACACCGACGCCATGCACCTCTGGGCCGGCACCGCCCACCACCTGGCCCGCACCGGCCCGGCGGAGCAGATCGTCGCCGACCTGTGGCAGGCAGCGCGCGGGTAGCCGGTCGGGGGCGCGCAGGACTCGGCGTGTTGTCCCCCGCAGGGGTGGATTGAGCGGGAAGTCCCTGTAGAGCTCATGAGTTGAGTGCTTAACGTGGCGCCCATGCACAGGCAGAGCGCCGGAGGGCGCGCATGAAGGGTCGTAGCTGGACCGAGGTGTGGGCCGAGGCGCAGCGGATCAACCCCTGGCTGGCCTCGCCGGAGGCGGAGGCCGACCGGGCTCGGATCCGAAAGGAGAACCTGGCCCGGATCCGCGGCTACGAGCTGGCCGAGATGCGGAAGTCGGCCAACCTCACCCAGAAGGAGGTGGCGGCGCTGATGGGAGTGAGTCAGGCGCGGGTGTCCCAGATCGAGCACGGGCAGGTGGACAGCCTGGACAACCTGCGGGCGTATTCGGCGGCGATCGGCGGCGAGGTCGAGGTGATGATTCGGCGGGGGGAGCGGACGATCAAGGTGGCTTGACCGTCCGCTCCTGGCGGCCTCCTCAGGACAGCAGGGTCGCCATCCAGGACTCGACGTCGGTGGCGGTCCTCGGGAGGGCGCCGGACATCAGGTGGGCGCCGTCGGGGGTGATGACGAGGTCGTCCTCGATGCGGATGCCGAGGCCGCGGAGTTCGGCGGGGAGGGTCTCGTCGTCGGGCTGGAGGTAGAGGCCGGGTTCGACGGTGAGGACCATGCCCTCCTCCAGGGTGGCGTCGAGGTAGCGGTCGGCGCGGGACTTGGCGCAGTCGTGGTAGTCGAGGCCGAGCATGTGGCCGCTGCCGCAGAGGGTGTAGCGGCGGTAGAGGCCGTTGTCCTCGGCGAGGGCCTCTTCGGCGGAGACGGGCAGGACGCCCCAGTCGGCGAGGCCTTCGGCGATGACCCGCATGGCGGCGCGGTGGAAGTCGCGGAACCGCGCGCCCGGGCGGAGGGTGGCGATGCCGGCGCTCTGGGCGGCGAGGACGAGGTCGTAGGCCTGGCGCTGGATCGGGGTGAAGGTGCCGCTGAGCGGCAGGGTGCGGGTGATGTCGGCGGCGTAGAGGGTGTCGGTCTCGACGCCGGCGTCCAGCAGGAGGAGGGAGTTCGGGTCGAGGGCGCCGTCGTTGCGGATCCAGTGCAGGACGCAGGCGTGGGCGCCGGAGGCGGCGATGGTGGTGTAGGAGGTGCCGTTGCCCTCGGCGCGGGCGCGCAGGTCGAAGACGCCCTCGATCCAGCGTTCGCCGCGGTGGTGGCGCAGTGCGGTGGGCAGGGCCCGGACGACGTCCTCGAAGCCGGTGGTGGTGTGGTCGACGGCCAGTTGCAGCTGTCCGATCTCCCATTCGTCCTTGACCAGGCGCAACTCGGAGAGGACGGCGGCGAGTTCGCCGTCCCGCCGGCCGTCGGCGGGCCGTCCGGTGGCCTCGTCGACGAGCGGGTCGGTGCCGGCCAGGACCCGGGTGGGGGGCTGGGGGCCGGTGAGCAGTTTGCCGAGGTCGTCGAGGTGTTCGGTGCGTACGCCGGTGAGTCGGGCGGCCTCGGCGAGGTCGGGCCGGGAGCCGACCCAGAACTCGCCGTAGCGGCGGTCGCGGTAGAACTCGCCGCCGTCGCGCGGTGAGCGCGGGCGCAGGTAGAGGACGGGTTCGTGGCCTTCGGGGCCGGCGGGTTCGAGGACGAGGACGTGGTCGGCCTGGTCCTCGCCGGTGAGGCCGGTGAGCCAGACGTACGCGCTGTGCGGGCGGAAGCGGTAGTCGAGGTCGTTGCAGCGGACCTTGAGCCGGCCGGCCGGGACGATCAGCCGTTCGCCGGGGAAGGCGGCGGAGAGCCGGGCGCGGCGGCCGGGGAAGCGGTCGTGGCCGGGGACGCGCCGGTCGGCGGGGAGCGGGGTGGCGGCCCAGCTGGTGGCCATGAAGGAGGCGAGGGCGGGGGAGACCGGGAGGTCGTGGCTCCCGGTGTTGAGGCCGGTCGGGGGAAGGGTCACCGGTGAACTCCTTGGCGGGGCGGGGGAGATGCTGGCACGGACACAGCTCGGTAACGGGAGCCGTCACCTCTTGTGCAGTGCAATTTCACATTACTATGTTACGGGTCACACAGCGCAGCGGCCAGATCCGGCGGATCGGGCCCCCCACAGCGGAGTTGCAACATGACCAGGCGCACCCACGCCGCCCTCGCGGCGGCCCTCGCGGCGACCCTCACCCTCGGCCTCGGGGCCTGCTCCAACGACAAGAGTGACGGCGGCAGCGACGCCGCCCCCTCCGACGGCAAGGGCCCGGGCGCCGCGTCCGGCTCGGTCATCGGCGGCACCCCTGCCAAGGGCGGCACCCTCACCGTCCTGACCAACCAGGACTTCGCCCACCTCGACCCGGCCCGCAGCTGGGTGGTGCCGCACATGGACTTCGGCACCCGGCTGATCTACCGCACCCTGACCACCTTCAAGGCCGAGCCGGGCGCGGCGGGCAGCGAGATCGTCCCGGACCTCGCCACCGACCTCGGCAAGTCCTCCGACGGCGGCAAGGTGTGGACCTTCACCCTCAAGGACGGCCTCAAGTACGAGGACGGCTCGCCGATCAAGGCCGCCGACATCAAGTACAACGTCGAGCGGTCCTTCTCCCCGGACCTCACCGGCGGCCCCGACTACGCGATCCAGTACCTGGCCGGCGGCGAGAACTACAAGGGCCCGCTGAACGGCGAGCACCTGGCGAGCATCGAGACCCCGGACGACAAGACGATCGTCTTCCACCTGAAGCGCCCGGTCGCCGAGTTCTCCTCCACCGTCTCGCTGCCGACCTTCTCCCCGGTGCCGCAGTCCCAGGAGAAGGGCACCCAGTACGACGCCCGGCCGTTCTCCTCCGGCCCGTACAAGATCGAGACCTACGACCGCGGCAAGCAGCTGGTGCTGGTCCGCAACACCAACTGGGACCCGGCCACCGACACCGTCCGCAAGGCCTACCCGGACAAGGTCGTGGTCACCGAGGGCATCAAGGGCGGCCAGGCCGACGACCGGATCATCGCCAGCGACGGCGCCGACGCCAACGCGATCAACATGCCGTGGATGGCGCACGAGACCGTCGCCAAGGTGCTGCCCAAGCCGGACGTCAAGTCCCGCATGGCCGCCGAGGTCACCGGCTGTACCGACATGCTGTACATGAACACCTCCAAGGCCCCCTTCGACGACCCGAAGGTGCGCGAGGCGATGATGTGGGCGGTCGACCGCGAGGGGCAGGTGACGGCCTTCGGCGGCCCGGCGATGGCCGACGTGGCGACCTCCTACCTGCCGCCCTCGCTGACCGGCGGCGTCAAGTCCGACCCGCTGAAGGTCCCGGCGGCCGGTGACCCGGAGAAGGCCAAGAAGCTGCTCCAGGAGGCGGGCAAGAGCGACCTCAAGGTCTCGCTCACCGTCTCGCTCGGCGACAAGAGCCGTGCCGAGGCGATCCAGCAGTCGCTGTCCAAGGCCGGCGTCCAGGTCACCATCAACACCACCGACCCGTCCGCCTTCCAGGACACCGTCGGCGACATCAAGAACGCCCCTGACCTGACCATCAGCGGCTGGTGCCCCGACTACCCCTCCGGTGCGACCTTCCTCCCGTTCCAGTTCGACGGCCGCACCATCAAGGAGAAGGGCAACCAGGGCAACCTGAGCCAGTTCAAGGACCAGGCCACGATGGACCGGATGGACCAGATCGCGGCCATGACGGACGTCAACGAGGCCAACAAGGCCTGGCAGCAGCTGGACCAGGACCTGGCGAAGAAGGCCCCGGCCGTCCCGCTGATCTGGCAGCGCCGCCCCCTGCTGGTCGGCACCAACGTGGCCGGCGCCTTCGGCAACCAGGGCTACGCCGGGATGCTCGACCTGGGTGCCATCGGCCTCAAGGACCCCGCCAAGGGCAAGTGAGGGGCCGGCAGCGATGAGTACCACCACTGAGCCCGCCGCCGTGGCCGACGCCACGGCGGGGGGCGCCAAGAAGAGTGCCGGGCGCGGGCCCTGGCGGCTGGTCTGGGACCAGCTGTGGGCCAAGGGCTCGGCCCGGTTCGGGCTGATCACCGTCGGCGTGCTGATCCTGATCACCGCGCTGGCCGGGCCGCTCAGCGCCCTCGGCGGCTGGACCCCGGAGGAGTTCGACAAGCGCGCCGTCGACCCGTACCTGGGCGGCGTGCCCCGGGGCGACTTCGGCGGCATCAGCGCCCGGCACTGGCTGGGCGTCGAGCCGGGCAGCGGCCGCGACCTGTTCGCCCGGGTGCTGCACGGCGGTCAGGTGTCCCTGCTGATCGCGTTCACCGCGACCGCCGTGGTCGTGATCGCCGGCACCCTGGCCGGCATCGCGGCGGGCTACTTCGGCGGGCGCGTCGACACCCTGCTGTCCCGGCTGATGGACCTCACGATGTCCTTCCCCTCGCTGATCTTCATGATCGCGATGATGTCGGTGGCCAAGGACGTCAACCGGATCCTGCTGATCACCCTGGTGATCGGGCTGTTCACCTGGCCCGGCATCGCCCGGGTGGTGCGCGGCCAGACCCTCTCGCTCAAGCACCGCGAGTACGTCGAGGCCGCCAAGGTCGGCGGGGCGCGCTCCTGGCGCATCCTCACCCGCGAGATCCTGCCGAACGTCTCCGGCCCGATCATCGCCTACACCACCCTGCTCGTCCCCGGCATGATCGCCACCGAGGCCGCGCTCAGCTACCTCGGCGTGGGCGTCCGCCCGCCGACCGCGTCCTGGGGCCAGATGATCGCCGAGAGCATCGTGCACTACGAGACCGACCCGACCTACTTCCTGATCCCGACCGCCTTCCTGTTCGTCGCCGTGCTCGCCTTCACCCTGCTCGGCGACGCGCTGCGCGACATCCTCGACCCCCGGGGAGGCCGGTCGTGATCCTCTACCTCGGCCGCCGGCTGCTCGGCGTGGCGGGCATCCTGCTCGCCATCTGCGCCATCACCTTCACCATCTTCTACCTGCTGCCCAACGACCCGGCAGCGGCCGCCTGCGGCAAGACCTGCAGCCCCGAGCGGCTCGCCGACGTCAAGTCGGCGATGGGCCTGGACAAGCCGGTCTGGGACCAGTTCCTCGCCTACCTCGGCGGCATCTTCGCCGGCCGCGACTACGGCTCCGGCCCCAGCGCGGTGCACTGCGGCTTCCCCTGCCTCGGCTACTCCTACGAGTACGGGCTGCCGGTCTGGGACCTGCTCACCGACCGGCTGCCGGTCTCCATCTCGCTGGCCCTCGGCGCGGCCGTGCTCTGGCTGGTCCTCGGCCTCGGCGCGGGCGTCACCTCGGCGCTGCGCAAGGGCAGGCCGATCGACAAGACCCTGATGGTGCTGTCCGTCGGCACCGCCTCGCTGCCGGTCTACTTCACCTCGATCATGCTGATCTGGGGCCTGGTCAGGACGGCCGGCGTGCTGCCCTACCCCTCGTACCACAAGTTCACCGAGAACCCCTTCGCATGGGGCTCCAACCTGCTGCTGCCGTGGATCGCGCTGGCCCTGCTGTACGCGGCCATGTACGCCCGGCAGAGCCGCAACTCGATGATCGAGGCGATGGCCGAGCCGTACATCCGCACCGCCCGGGCCAAGGGCCTGCCGCCGCGGACGGTCACCGTCAAGCACGGGCTGCGCTCCGGGATGACGCCGATCCTGACCATCTTCGGCATGGACCTCGGCGGCCTGCTGGCCGGCGCGGTCATCACCGAGTCGATCTTCGGTCTGCCCGGCGTCGGCCGGCTGTTCTACGACGGGCTGGCCCGTTCCGACCAGCCCGTGATCCTCGGCGTCACCCTGCTCGCGGCCTTCTTCATCGTCGCGGCGAACCTGCTGGTCGACCTGCTCTACGCGTTCGTCGACCCGAGAGTGAGGTACTGATGACCAGGCTGTTGGAGGTCGAGGACCTCAAGGTCGCCTTCGACACCCCGCGCGGCACCGTCCGCGCGGTGGACGGGATCTCCTTCGCCGTCGAGGCCGGTCGCACTCTCGGGCTGGTCGGCGAGTCGGGCAGCGGGAAGTCCGTCACCTCGCTCGCCGTCATGGGCCTGCACCGCGGCGCCGCCGTCACCGGCTCGATCCGGCTGAACGGGCAGGAGCTGAACGGGCTCGGGGAGCGGGAGCTGGGCACCGTCCGGGGCCGCCGGATCGCGATGATCTTCCAGGACCCGCTGTCCAGCCTGCACCCCTTCTACACCGTCGGGGAGCAGATCGCCGAGCACTACCGGGTGCACTTCAAGGCCAACCGCAAGGCCGGGCGGGCCAAGGCGGTGGAGATGCTGGCCGAGGTCGGCATCCCGGAGCCGGCCCGCCGGGTCGACGAGTACCCGCACCAGTTCTCCGGCGGCATGCGCCAGCGCGTCATGATCGCCATGGCGCTCGCCTGCGAGCCCGAGCTGCTGATCGCCGACGAGCCCACCACGGCGCTCGACGTCACCGTCCAGGCGCAGATCCTCGACCTGATCGCCCGGATCCAGCAGGAGCGCGGCCTCGGCGTCGTGATGATCACCCACGACCTCGGCGTGGTCGCCCGGGTCGCCCACGAGGTGCTGGTCGTGTACGGCGGCCGGGCCGCCGAACAGGCCCCGGTGGACCGGCTGTTCGCGCAGCCCGCGCACCCGTACACGCGCGGCCTGCTGGACTCGCTGCCGCGCCTGGACGACACCGACGACGCCCCGCTGCGGGCCATCCCCGGCAGCCCGCCGTCGCTGATCGCCCCCGCCCCCGGCTGCTCCTTCGCCCCGCGCTGCGCCCGCACCACCGCGGCGTCCGCCGAGGAGCACTCCCGCTGCCTGGCCGAGCGCCCCGTGCTCGACCGGCTCGCCCCCGGCCACCAGGCCGCCTGCCACCTGCCGCTGGTGCCGGAAGGGGTGCTGTGATGACCACACCGTCGACGAAGGACGCGGCCGGACCGCTGCTGTCCGTACGGGACCTGGTGAAGACCTTCCCCGGCCGGCGGAGCCGCACCGGGCGCCCCGGTGCGCCGGTCCGGGCGGTGGACGGGGTGAGCTTCGACGTCGGCGCGGGCGAGACGCTCGGCCTGGTCGGCGAGTCCGGCTGCGGCAAGTCCACCACCGGGCGGATGATCGTCCGGCTGCTCGACCCGACCTCGGGCACCGTCACCTTCGACGGCACCGAGATCGGCGGGCTCTCCCAGGCCCGGCTGCGGCCGCACCGGCGCGACCTCCAGATGGTCTTCCAGGACCCGTACTCCTCGCTCAACCCCCGGCAGACGGTGGCCCGGATCATCTCCGAGCCGCTGCTCGTCCAGGGCGAGAGCGCGGCGGCCGCGCGCAAGCGGGCCGCCGAGCTGATGGAGCTGGTCGGGCTGATCCCCGAGCACCTGGACCGCTACCCGCACGAGTTCTCCGGCGGCCAGGCCCAGCGCATCGGCATCGCCCGCTCGCTGGCCACCTCGCCGCGGCTGGTGATCGCCGACGAGCCGGTCTCCGCGCTGGACGTCTCCATCCAGGCCCAGGTGGTCAACCTGATGGAGCGGCTCCAGCAGGAGCTCGGGCTGGCGTACGTGTTCATCGCGCACGACCTCTCGGTGGTCAAGCGGGTCTGCGACCGGGTCGCGGTGATGTACCTGGGCCGGATCGTGGAGATCGGCGACAAGGCCGAGGTGTACGGCAGCCCCGCGCACCCGTACACCAGGGCGCTGCTGTCCGCCGTCCCGCTGCCCGACCCGGAGGCGGAGCGCACCCGGGAGCGGATCGTGCTGCTCGGCGACCCGCCGAGCCCGGCCGACCCGCCGCCCGGCTGCACCTTCCACCCGCGCTGCCCGAAGGCCCAGGACCTGTGCCGGACCGAGCGGCCGCTGCTACGGATCGCCGGGCCCGGCGAGCGGCAGGCGGCCTGCCACTTCCCGGAGGTCTGAGCCGCACAAGCCCCCGGTCGGACGCGGCGGGGAACCCTGCGAGGGCCGCGTCCGGCCGGGTTCCAACCCCTTCCCCGCCCGCGCGTCGACGGCGTCCCACGCGTCGACGGCGCCTCACCCGTCGACGGCGTTTCACTCCTCGACGGGCAGCAGGCCCTCCTCCGGCAGCAGCCGGCGGGGGCCCGGCCCCTCGGCGGCCAGCTCGTCCCCCGGGTTGAGCACCCGGCAGCGGCGCAGCGACACGCAGCCGCAGCCGATGCAGCCGGTCAGCTCGTCCTCCAGCCGCTCCAGCTCGGCCCGGCGGGCGCGCAGCTGCTCGGCCCAGCGCCGGGAGATGCGCTCCCAGTCGTGCTTGCCGGGCATCCGGTCCTCGGGCAGGCCGGTGAAGACCTCGGCGACCTCGGAGAGCGGGATGCCGAGCCGCTTGGCGACCAGGATGAGCGAGATCCGGCGCAGCACGTGCCGCCGGTAGCGCCGCTGGTTGCCGGCCGTGCGCTCGGAGGAGATCAGCCCCTGGTCCTCGTAGAAGCGCACCGCCGAGGTGGCGATCCCGGCCCGCCGGGCCACCTCCCCGACGCTCAGCAGGTCGACCGGCGCGGTGGTCATGGCGACTCCTCGGTTCCTTCGGCTTCCTTGACTTCAAGTTCCCTTGAAGTCCTAGCGTACCGGACGTGACCGAATCATCTGCCGTAGTGACCGACACCTCCCCTGCTGAGCAGGGCAGTTACGCACCGGAGTCGCAGTCCTCCGGGGCCGCCGCCGGGTGGCGCGAACTCTTCTCCCGCCGGTACGCCGCCCCCGCCTCGATCCTGGCCGGCGGCGTCGCGCTGTACGCGATGAACCTCTACTTCACCGCCGCGCTGATGCCCTCGATCGTCGCCGACATCGGCGGCGAGCGGTACTACGCGTGGGTGGCCACCGGCTTCCTGATGGCCGCCGTGATCGCCTCGATGCTGGTAAGCCGGCTGCTGGAGCGCCTCGGCGCCGCCCGGGCCTACATCCTGGGCTTCCTGGTCTTCGGCGCCGGCGCCGTGGTCAACGCGCTCAGCCCGTCGATGGCGGCGCTGATCCTCGGCCGGGTGGTGCAGGGCCTCGGCGGCGGGCTGGTGGCCGGGCTCGGCTACGCGGTGATCCGTAGCGCCCTGCCCGAGCGGTTGTGGACCCGCGCGGCCGGACTGGTCTCCGCGATGTGGGGCGTCGGCACCCTGGTCGGGCCGTCGCTGGGCGGGCTCTTCGCCCAGCTCGGCGCCTGGCGCGGGGCGTACGTCCTGCTGCTGGCCGCCGCGCTGGTGCTGGCGGTGCTGGCCCGCCGGGTGCTGCCCGGGCGCTCCGGCGCGGGTCGGGGCGGCGGCCCGGTGCCGCTGCCCTCGCTGCTGCTGCTCACCCTGGCGGCGGCCGTCTTCAGCGTCAGCTCGACCGTGCCGTCCGGCTGGCCGACGGCGCTCTGCCTGCTCGCCGGACTGGCGCTGCTGGTGGGCTTCGCGGCGGTCGAGCGGCGCTCGGCGGCGACGGTGCTGCCGCGGCAGACCTACCGGCCCGGCAACCCCCTGAAGTGGCTCTACCTGACCGTCGCGGTGCTCTGCGCGGGCGTGGTGACGGAGAACTTCATCCCGCTGTTCGGCCAGCAGCTGGGCGGCCTCGGCCCGCTGGTGGCCGGCTTCCTCGGCGCCGCCACCTCGGCCGGCTGGACCGCCGCCCAGCTGTTCAGCGTCGGCATCGAGTCGGCCCGCGGCCGGGCCCTGGCGATCCGGGTCGCCCCGCTGGTGCTGGTCGGCGGCCTGCTGGTGTACGGGCTGTCGCAGACCGGGCACGCCTCCGGGCTCCGGGTGCTGCTCTGGGCGGTGGCGCTGTTCGCCGCCGGCACCGGGATAGGCCTGGCCTTCCCGCACCTGAGCGTGGCGGCGATGCGCAGCAGCAGCGACCCGGCCGAGGGCGGCAAGGCGGCCGCGGCGATCAACACCACCCAGCTGATCGCCTTCTCGGTGACCTCGGCGCTGGCCGGCACCCTGGTCAACCTGGGCGGGGACAGCCCGGTCGACTCGGCCCGGTACATGACCTTCGGGATCGCCGCGATCACCGTCCTGGGGGTGGTCACCGCCGCGCGCACCGCGCGCAGCCTGGGGCGCTGACCCCGGGTACCCGGCCGGCCTCGGGTGCCCAGCAGGCCCGGGCGCACGAGCAGGCCCCGGGCACACGAGCAGGCCCCGGATCCCTTTTCGTCGGGGGGATCCGGGGCCCTTCACGTACCGGTCAGGAGGCCGGGCCCACCCGGACGGTGGTGATCCTGCCGCCCTGGGACTCCCGGACGACCTCGATCTTGGTGTTGGTGTCCGGCACCTTCACCGTCAGCTGCGGCGTGGCCGGGTCGCCGTACACCCCGGTGCGGTCGTTGAAGACCGGGACGGCCGGCTTCGACGGGATGCGCACCGCGACGCCGCCCTTGTGCAGGGTGAACGCCGTGGTCGGCTTGAGCGAGAAGGTCGCGTCGTAGGTCTGCGCCCGCCCGTTGACCAGCGTCCCGTCGCCGAAGCGGATCGGCGCCGGACGGGCGTCGATCGGCAGGATCAGCCCGCCGCCGGGGTGGTCCTTGGTGTTGTTGTCACCGTACGAGGTGTCCCACAGCCAGATCAGGACGCCCTCCTGGTACGGGTAGTTGTCCACCACGTTGGCCTTGCCCGCGACGCCGCTGTAGCCGAAGTTGTACGGGCCGGTCTTCAGGAACTCGCCGTAGCCGGTGTAGCGGCGGTTCTCGGCGAGGTACGCGCGCGGGTGCTGCTTGACGGCGGTGCGGCCGTCGATGACCGTGAAGCCGCCGGCCGTCCAGCCGTTCGCGCCGTTCTCGGCGCCGTCGGCGAACAGCACGGCGGCGCCGGCGGTGGCCTTGACGGCGTCCACCAGCACGCCCCGGCCGTGGGTGTTGCCGTCCGAGGTGACGTGGAAGCGCAGCCGGACCTGCTGGCCGAGGTAGCCGTCCAGCGGGATGTGCAGCTGCTTGTAGCTGCCGGAACTGCCGCTCAGACCGGGGGTGTTGGCGCTGGTGTTGCCGATCGGGGCGCCGTCCACGGTGCCGCCGAGGGAGGTCCAGTGCTTGCCCTGGTCGGTGGAGGCCTCGACGGTCAGGAAGTCGTAGTCCTGCTCGGTGTCGTACCAGACCGCCGCGTCCAGGGCGGCCGGGCCGGCGGCGGTGCGCAGGTCGACGTCCCGGGCCAGGGAGTTGTCGAGGTTGTCGCCGGTGTCGCTCCACCACTGCCGGCCGCCCTCGTACGGGTCGGCGAGGTCGGTGCGGGTGGTGCCGTCCGGCAGGTGGACCAGGACGGCCTGGGCCTGGTCGGTGTTGTAGCTGCTCACGCCGAGCGCGTGGGTGGAGCGGGTGGCGGCCTGCGCCTCGTCGTAGTCGAGCCAGCCGAACTGCAGCTTGCTCCAGGCGTCGAGGTCGCCGGGGTAGCCGCCGGTGGTGTTCGGACCCTTGCCCAGGTAGGAGCCGGAGGACATCAGCGACCAGAAGTTGACGCTGTTGTCACCGCCGTTGGTGGGGTACAGGTCGGGCAGGCCGAGGTTGTGGCCGAACTCGTGGGCGAACAGGCCGACGCCGCTGTTCTCGCCCGCCTGGACGTAGTCGTAGACGTACAGGCCGGTGTCGCCGACGGGGGCGCCGCCGATCTTGTTGCCCTCCGGGCCGGTCTGCCCGGTCGCGTCCGGGAAGGTCCAACTGCGGTGCGCCCACAGCGCGTCGGCGCCCTGGGCGCCGCCGCCCCAGGTCTCGTCCACGCCCGCGTGCACCACGACGACGTTGTCCAGGTAGCCGTCCGGCTGGGCGAACTCGCCGTTCTTGTCGTGGTCGTAGCGGTCGTAGACGTCGTACTGGGCGAGCTGCGCCTTGATGTCGGCGGCGGAGCGGCCCTTGGCGACCTCGCCGTCGTACCAGGCCTTCACGGCGTCCCGGATGAACTCCTGGCCCTGGGTCCAGGCGCCGGAGCCCTGCGGGCCCTTGTTGCTGCCGTAGCGGGCCTCGTTGTACGGGACGGTGACCCAGTCGCTGACGGTGCCTTCGACGTCGTACCGGCCGGAGGACTGGGTGCGGTAGTAGTTGCGCATCGACACCGCGCCGGGCGTGTCGTCGAAGAACATCTTCTGGTAGTAGCCGCGGTCGAAGTCCTGCGACCACAGGGTGTGGTTGTCGTCCTTGCCCGGCTTGGGGATCTGGTTGTGGGCCGGGCCGGGGGTGCCGCCGTAGCGGGGCTGGCCGTTCCACTGGGTGGTGTTGTCGACCTGGTCGCCGAACTGGGCGAGGATCACGAAGACCTTGTCCGTGCGCTGGTGCGCGAGCTGGACGTAGTCGTTGCCGACCTTCACCTTCGCCGGGGCCCGCTTGCCGGCGGCCTTGGCGACGGTGCCCTTGTTGAGCTGTTCCAGGGCCTTGCCGCGCAGCGCCTGGCGCTCGCGCTCCTGGGGCGCGAGCGGGGCCGGCGGGGCCTCGGCGCCCTGTTGGGCGTCGGCGGACGCGGCGGCGAGGGCGGTGGGGGTCGGGGGTGCGGCCTGGGCGGGGGTGCCCAGCAGGGTGGCCGCTATCGCACTCGTGGTGAGTGCGGCGGCGAGGGCCGCGGACAGTCTGCGCAACTGACCGGTCCTTTCCGGGGGATGGGGGTGCCTCGGTCATCGGTAGGTGAAGCGCAGGTAATATTTCACATGTCACGGGTTACATGAAAGAGGTGTGCGGCAAGCGGAAGGGCGCCGCACCCGGGGGTGCGGCGCCCTTCGACTGCCGGACCGTCACCCGGCGGCCCGCCCGGACCGGGCGGAGGTCGCGCGGAGTGCCGCGATCCGGCCCGGGCGCTGCTGCGGATCAGCCCAAGGAGGCCCGCAGGAAGGCGAGTTCGGCCTGGGCCAGCTGCTCCAGCAGCCCGCCCGGGGTCATGTGGGTGGCGCCGGGCAGTGGCAGCACGTTGTGCGGGCGGCCGGCCCGGGTGAGCGCCTGGGAGAGCAGCAGGGTGTGCGAGGGGTGGACGTTGTCGTCGGCCAGCCCGTGGATCAGCAGCAGCGGCCTGCTCAGACCGGGCGCGTCGGGGAGCAGGCAGTCGTCGGCGTAGCCCTCCGGGTTCTCCTGCGGCAGGCCGAGGTAGCGCTCGGTGTACGCGGTGTCGTAGAGCCGGAAGTCGGTGGGCGGGGCGCCCGCGCAGGCGGCGTGGAAGACGTCCGGGCGGCGCAGCACGGCGAGCGCCGCGAAGTAGCCGCCGTACGACCAGCCGCGCACGCCGACCCGGCCGAGGTCGAGGTCCGGGTGCCGCTCGGCGAGCGCGTGCAGCGCGTCGACCTGGTCGTCCAGCGCCACCTGGGACATCCGCCGGAAGATGGTGCGGGAGAAGTCCGGGGAGACAAACGGGGTGCCGCCGTTGTCGACGGTGACCACCGCGAAGCCCTGGTCGGCCCACCACTGCTTGAGCTGCCAGCGGCGCGGCTCGGCGGCCACCGCCTGGTAGCCGGGCCCGCCGTAGACGTCCAGCAGGACGGGCAGCCGGGTGCCGGGGACGTGGCCGCGCGGGTACACCACGGCGCTGGGCAGGGCGCGTTCGGTGACCCGGGCGAGCCGCGGCTCCACCCGGTGGGGCAGCGGCTCACTGAGGTCGGTGAGCGCCAGCTCGTGGCCGTCGCGGCTGATGACGCGCCGGACGCCGTCGGCGGTGGCCGAGGTGAGCAGCAGGGTGTCGGCGGCGGCGAGCGCCGAGTGCAGGCCGGGGCCGGAGGCGAGCGGCTCGGGTGCGCCGCCGTCCGGGTCGACCAGGTGGACGTACTGGTCGAACGGGTCGCCCTCGCCGGTCTCGCAGAGCAGCCGGCCGTGCAGCCGGCCGACGACGCGGCGGATCTGCAGGCCGGCGGTGTCCAGCGGCTTGCCGTCGAGCGCGAGGCCGCGGGCCTGCGGGGTGTCGTGGACGGTGAGCAGCCGGCCGTCGGCCAGCCGGGCGGGGGTGCCGGGCAGGTCGTCCACCCAGAACTCGTCGGTGGTGCGGGAGAGTTCGGCGGTGTCACCGGTGGCCGGGTCGGCGCTCAGCAGCAGCACGTTCTGCTGCAGGCGGTCGGCGACGGTGAGCAGCACCTCGTCGGTGGAGGCCCAGGAGGCGGCGCAGAGGTACGGGAACTCCTCGGTGTCCCAGCGCAGTCGGACCCGGGTGCCGTCGAGGCCGAGCACCCAGAGCTGGACGTCCGCGTTGGGGCCGCCGGCCTGCGGGTAGGCGAAGTCCTCGGGGGCCTCGCCGGGGTGCGCCGGGTCGGCGAAGTACCGCCGGGGGACGGCGGATTCGTCGACCCGGGCGGCCAGCAGCGCGCCGCCGTCCGGGCGCCACCAGTGGCCCCGGTGGCGGCCGAGCTCCTCGGCGGCGGCGAACTCGGCGACGCCCCAGCGGGCGCCGTCGGCGGGGGAGAGCGGTTCGAGGCCGGGGGTGACGTACAGGGCGTCCTCGGCGACGTAGGCGACGCGCTGTCCGGTGGCGTCCGGCCGGGGGTCGAACGCGGGCCCGGCGACCGGGAGTTCGTCGCTGGTGCCGGCGGTGGTGTCGGTGCGGAACAGCCGGCCGTCCAGGGTGAAGACGGCGGTGGCGAGGTCGGCGGTGGCGGCGTACGTGCCGATCCCGGCGGCGACCAGCCGGCTGCGCTCGCGCAGGCGGCGCTCGACCACGGGCAGGTCGTCGCGCCGGCCGGTGCGGCCGGGCAGCAGCGCGGCCGGGTCGGCGACCAGCCGCTCCTCGCCGGTGGCGGTGTCGAGCAGGTGGAGGCGGTCGACCGGATCCTCCGGACCGCTGGAGCGGAGGAGCAGCAGCCGGGTACCGTCCTCGGCGAAGGTGTACGCACGCGGCGCGCCGAAGGTGAACCGACCGGTACGGGCGCTGAGGGCAAGGAAGGCGTCGGTGATGGTCACGGCCCGATGGTGGTCGCGCGGTGTGTGTCCCGACCAGTAGTCTGTCATGTGAAATGTCACACACCAGTGTGCGCCAGTGAGCGGAGGAAACCGTGATCGAGGACCTGCGGACCGTCGAACCCCCGGCGCCACTGCCCGCCGCCGACGGGCTGTTCAGCGTGTCGCCGCGGACCGCGCACCTGAACCACGGCTCCTTCGGCGCCGTGCCCGTCCCCGTCCAGCGGGCGCAGGACCGGCTGCGCACCGAGCACGAGCAGGACCCGGACGGCTTCTTCGCCGACCTCCCGGCCCGGATCGCCGCCGCCCGCGCCCTGATCGCCGCCGAACTCGACACCGACCCGGACCGGCTCGCGCTCGTCTCCAACGTCACCGAGGCGGTCGCGATCGCCCTGGACAGCATCCCGTTCGCGCCCGGCGACCGGATCCTGGTCACCGACCACGGCTACGGCGCGGTGACCCAGGCCGCCGCCCGCAAGGCCGCCGAGACCGGCGCCGAACTCGTGGTGGCCCCCGTCCCGCTGGACGCCCCCGACGAGCAGGCCGTCCGGGAGGCGGTGCTCGCCGCCGTGGACGGCCGCACCACCGTCGCCGTCCTGGACCAGCTGACCTCGCCCACCGCCCGCCTGGTCGCCGGCCCGGCCCTGCTCGCCGACCTGCGCGCCCGCGGCGTGACCACGGTGGTGGACGGCGCCCACGCCCCCGGCATGCTGCCCGCCCCGATCGACCCGAACGCCGACTTCTGGTTCGGCAACCTGCACAAGTGGGCCTTCGCCCCGCGCGCCACCGGGGTGCTCGCCGTCCGCCCCGAGTGGACCGGCCGGGTGCGCCCGCTGGCGCTGTCCTGGGAGCACGACAAGGGCTTCCCGGGCAACGTCGAGTGGCGCGGCACCTGCGACTACACGCCCTGGCTGGCCGCCCCGGCCGGCTTCGAGCTGCTGCGCGGCCTCGGCCACCCGGCGGTGGCCGCCCACAACACCGCCCTCGCCGCGTACGGCCGCCATGCGCTGACCGAGCGGGCCGGCCTGGCGCCGCTGCCCGCGACGCCCGGGGTGTGGATGCGCACCGTCCGGCTGCCGGCCGGGTACGGCGAGACCGAGCCGCAGGTGAAGGCGCTGATGGCCGAGGTGTGGCACCGGTTCGGCACCCGGATCGCCGTCCGCCCCTGGGCCGGCGGCGGGGTGCTGCGGGTCAGCGCGCAGCTGTACAACCGGCCGGAGGAGTACGAGCGGCTGGCGGACGGGCTGGCGGAGCTGCTGAAGGGCTAGGCGCGGCGGGTCTCCCCGGGCCGGTCCGGTCTTTCCCGGGCTTCCCCGGGTCGGTCCGGGCTCTCCTGGGTCGGCCCGGGGTCAGACCTCCAGCGCGAGTGCGATCTGGGTGAGCCGGTGGCGGGCCATCGCCAGGTTGGAGCGGCTGCGGTGGAGCGCGAGGAAGAGGAAGAGTCCGCGTGCCCCGGGCGCCGTGAGCGGCCGGACCAGGTGGTACTGGTGGGTCAGCGTGGTCAGGATGTCCTCGATCTCGACGTCGTGCAGGTTGAGCATCTCCATCGTGCGCATCTTGGCGCGGACCACGTCGGTGTTGCCCGCCGCGGCGACGTTCAGGTCCAGCTCGGCGCCGTCCCCCAGGGTGCCGAGGGCCATGCCGCTGCCGCAGTCGACCAGGGCGACGCCGATCGCGCCCTCGATCGCCATGGACTCCTTGAGGGACGTCTCCAGGTTCGCCATCGTGGCGGTCCTCCCGTGTCGTGGTGGCTGGGACGACGACGGTAGGGAGCCGTCACCGGCCTCCACCAGGAATGACCGGAGACGATCGGGTCTGACTCCGTCCCGATCACTTGAAGACATTTGCAACTATGGATCTGAGAGGGAACTGATCCCGGGAGTGTGCCGAGGGAGTGAATCCGTCGCACGGAAAAACGGTGCTATCGATGTCAGTCCACCCGGGTAACCTCTCGCTGAGATGCGAGATCACACCAATCACACCCGGACGGCGATGAACACCCCCGATCCAGAGCCCCAGGACGACCAGGAGCTCAGCCCCGCCGAGGCGTACGCGGCCAGCCGTCGCCGGGCGCAGGAGCAGGCCACCGCCCTGTACGGCTTCCAGCAGCTGTACGACTTCCCGCTGGACGACTTCCAGCTGGAGGCCTGCGAGACGCTGGAGGCCGGCTCCGGCGTCCTCGTCGCCGCCCCCACCGGCTCCGGGAAGACGATCGTCGGCGAGTTCGCCGTGCACCTGGCCCTGGCCGCGGGCCGCAAGTGCTTCTACACCACGCCGATCAAGGCGCTCTCCAACCAGAAGTACGGCGACCTGGTCAAGCGCTACGGCGCCGCCAAGGTCGGCCTGCTCACCGGCGACAACACCGTCAACGGCGACGCACCCGTGGTGGTGATGACCACCGAGGTGCTGCGCAACATGCTCTACGCGGGCTCCAGCACCCTCGACGGCCTCGGCTACGTCGTGATGGACGAGGTGCACTACCTCGCCGACCGCTTCCGCGGCGCCGTCTGGGAGGAGGTCATCATCCACCTCCCCGAGTCGGTCACCCTCGTCTCGCTCTCCGCGACCGTCTCCAACGCCGAGGAGTTCGGCGACTGGCTGGACACCGTGCGCGGCGGCACCAAGGTGATCGTCTCCGAGACCCGCCCCGTGCCGCTGTGGCAGCACGTGATGGCCGGCAACCGGATGTACGACCTGTTCGCCGACCCGGACCGGGACGGCCGCCCCAAGCACAGCCTGAAGAACCCCGGCAAGGCCGTCAACCCCGAACTGGTCCGGCTCGCCCGCTCCGAACTCGACCGCAACCCGCGCGACCGCTTCGGCCGCGGCCGGGGCCGCTCGATGCCCAACGGCCGTCCCGGCCGGGTCTGGACGCCGGGCCGGGTGGACGTCATCGACCGGCTCGACGCCGAGGGCCTGCTGCCCGCGATCACCTTCATCTTCAGCCGGGCCGGCTGCGAGGCCGCCGTCCAGCAGTGCCTCAGCTCCGGCCTGCGGCTCAACAAGGACTCCGACCGCGCCCTCGTCCGGGCGTTCGTCGAGGAGCGCTGCGCCGACATCCCCGACGAGGACCTGCACGTCCTCGGCTACTTCGAGTGGCTGGACGGGCTGGAGCGCGGCATCGCCGCCCACCACGCCGGGATGCTGCCCCGGTTCAAGGAGGTGGTCGAGGAGCTCTTCGTGAAGGGCCTGGTCAAGGCCGTCTTCGCGACCGAGACCCTGGCGCTCGGCATCAACATGCCCGCCCGCTCGGTGGTCATGGAGAAGCTGGTCAAGTGGAACGGCGAGACCCACGCCGACATCACCCCCGGCGAGTACACCCAGCTCACCGGCCGGGCCGGGCGGCGCGGCATCGACGTCGAGGGCCACGCCGTGGTCCTCTGGCAGCGCGGCCTCGACCCGGAGGCGCTGGCCGGCCTGGCCGGCACCCGCACCTACCCGCTGAAGTCCTCGTTCCGGCCCTCGTACAACATGGCCGTCAACCTGGTCTCCCAGTTCGGCCGGCACCGCTCGCGCGAGCTGCTGGAGACGTCCTTCGCCCAGTTCCAGGCGGACCGCTCGGTGGTCGGCATCGCCCGCCAGGTCCAGCGCAACGAGGAGGGGCTGGAGGGCTACCGCGAGTCGATGACCTGCCACCTCGGCGACTTCGACGCGTACATGGAGCTGCGCCGCAAGCTCAAGGACCGCGAGAACGAGATGGCCCGCGAGGGCAGCAGCCAGCGCCGCGCGGCCGCCGTCGAGTCCATCGAGCAGCTCAAGCCGGGCGACGTCATCCACGTGCCCACCGGCAAGTTCGCCGGCCTCGCCCTGGTCCTCGACCCGGGCCTGCCGCCGGTCAACCGCTCCGGCCGGGGCGGCCCGCGCCACCCCGACTACCAGGACGGCCCGCGCCCGGTGGTGCTCACCGCCGAGCGGCAGGTCAAGCGGCTCGCCATGATCGACTTCCCGCACCCGGTCGTCGCCGTCGACCGGCTGCGCATCCCCAAGTCCTTCAACCCGCGCAGCCCGCAGTCCCGGCGCGACCTCGCCTCGGCGCTGCGCACCAAGGCCGGCCACCTGGAGCCCGAGCGGTTCCGGCGCGGCCGCGCGGCCGCCGCCGACGACCCGGAGATCACCCGGCTGCGCACCGAACTGCGCCAGCACCCCTGCCACGGCTGCTCCGACCGCGAGGACCACGCCCGCTGGGCCGAGCGCTACCACCGGCTGCACCGCGACACCGAACTGCTGGAACGCCGGATGCGCTCGCGCACCCACACCATCGCCCGCACCTTCGACCGGGTCTGCGGGCTGCTCACCGACCTCGGCTACCTCAGCGGGGACACCGTCACCGACGACGGCAAGCGGCTCGGCCGGCTCTACGGCGAACTCGACCTGCTCGCCTCCGAGTGCATCCGCGAAGGCGTCTGGAGCGGCCTCGCCGCCGCCGAACTCGCCGCCTGCGCCTCGGCGCTGGTGTACGAGGCCCGCCAGGCCGACGACGCCGGCGCCCCCCGGGTGCCGGAGGGCGCGGCCAAGGAGGCGCTCGGCAAGATGGTCCGGATCTGGGGCCACCTGGACGCCCTGGAGGAGCAGCACCGGATCAACACCGCCGAGGGCGTCGGCCAGCGCGAGCCCGACCTGGGCTTCGCCTGGGTCGCCTACCGCTGGGCGCTCGGCCACAACCTCGACCAGGTCCTGCGCGACGCCGACATGCCGGCCGGCGACTTCGTCCGCTGGACCAAGCAGCTGATCGACGTCCTGGGCCAGATCCAGGACGCCGCCGGCGAGGACGTCGAACTCCGCAAAACCGCCCGCAAGGCCGTCGACGGCCTCCGCCGCGGCATCATCGCCTACTCCTCCGTCGGCTGACCGCAGCACCCCCGCAAGGGCCCGCCCGCTCACCCACCCGAGCGCGCGGGCCCTTCCGCATTCCCATCTCCCTGACGGCGAAGGTGGGGAAGCGCCAGGCCTTCGGCCACCCCCACCCCCTGTGCGGCTTCGGCTTCGCCTCGCCGCTGGGCCTCCACGGAGTTGCGCAGGAAGTCGGCCCAGCCGACTTCCTGCGCAGAAGAGCTGCCCCTGCCCTCGCCGACGGCAGGGGCAGGGGCACGACGACGGAAAGGGAGTGGCCCTTGCCGCTTCGGCGCCGCCGAAGCGGCAAGGAACCTGTGAGGGGTGCGTAGGAAATCGATACGGTCGACTTCCCGTGGAGAAGAGGAAATCGACTGCCACGCTGAACCCCGGCGCCCTCGCTCCACCCAAGCGAGGGCGCCGAACACCTCTCATGCCATTTCGAGGGCCGCTTTCATCGGGGGAGGAAGTTGGGCTGGTGGACAGCGCACACCAAGCCCGGAGGGCGGCGCCGCGTCAGTTGAGGGTCTTGCTGTCGAATCCGTCGGCCAGAAGCCGCTGGTACGCATCATGAACCGTCTCCGGAACCTCCTGTGCAACGGCGAACCCGCGCCTCGGGTACTCGATCACCCGCTGGAGGTCGCCCACGAGGCTGTCGATCACGAGCTTGTCGTCGCCGATGCTCTTCACGTAGTCGTTCAGGCTCATCGGGGTCGAGGCGCACACCACCTCGGCCTCCGGCCACACCTTGCGGCATGTCGCGAACGCCCGGCGCTCCATGTACGGCATGGTCACGAGCAGCACCGACCGTGCCTCGATGCCGGCGGCCTCCAGGACGTCACGGGAGAACTGGATGTTCTGCCCGGTGTTGCGGGCGCGGGGCTCCTGGTGGATCGCATGCTCGGGGACCCCGAGGGCGATGGCGTGCTCAGTGAAGTGCACGGCCTCACCTCGGGGGAAGAGCTCCGGCCGGGACGGGTTCGGCCCGCCCGTGAACACGATCTTCCGCACCAGGCCGTCCAGGTACAGGGCTGCCGTCTGGGCTGCCACTCCGAGGTCGTGGCAGCCCAGACCGATCGCCACATCGCAGGGCCGCCGCTCGTGCCCCATCTGGTGGTATTCCCAGATCAGCGTGGCGTCCGCCCACTGTCGGTCGGTGATCTCGCGCTGCTGAGTGTCCGCCACGTTCTTCTCCCGCTCACTGAAGGCACCGTGCCCGCTGGAATCCGGACCGGATGCCTCGGATGCTCCTTCGCTGGTGGGTCGTACCGTACGTGTCCGCCAGCACCTCGGCCCTGTCCAGCAGGGCGAGCCCCTCCCCGGCAGTCGCGTGGTCGGTCAGACGGTGAAGACGGGTGAAGCGCCAAGCCTTCGGCCATGGCGCTTCACCCGTCACCTTCCACCTCCTGTGCGGCTTCGGCTTCGCCTCGCCGCTGGGCCTCAACAGCGTTGCGCAGGAAGTCGGCCCAGTCGATTTCTCGTGGAGAAGAGACAGCCGACGCGAACGAGCCAATGCCGCCGGTCAGACCGTGGGCGGCGCCGGGGCGAAGTAGTCGCGGAGCATCTCGCTGGTCCACGTGGGTTGGCGGACTTCTCCCCGCGGGCCGAACTCCTCGAACCAGGGCTTCACTTCGAGGACCGGGGTGCCGTCGATGGCGTCCAGGTCCTCGACGTGCAGGTCCAGGCCGTCGACCTTCACGAGCCGACAGCGGGAGGACCCGAGCCAGTTGAAGCGCCGCATGTTCCGGTGGCCGAACACACCGACCTCGGGCCAGTCCGGGTTGTCCCGGGGGCGGCGCGCGCCGAAGTTCAGATCGGTCGGGTCGGTCCTGTGGAACCGGAAGATCACGTCGAGGTGGGAGAACTCCTCCAGCCCCTTCGTCGCGTCGAGCGGGAATCTGTCTCCGTCGAGCCGGATGATGGCGCGCGTCCCTCCCCAGTAGTCGTCGGTCGGTTCCGTTCGACCTCCTACAACGTGCCCGAGCGCTTCCACGCTGAAGACGTCACTCATGTGTTTCCTCTCCTTGGAACGGACCGCGCTTGGGCGACGGGTCAGATGGTGGCTGCCAAGTACTCGGCAGCGCGCCTGTCGACGGCGTCGATGGTCGCCACCCTCCGTCCGCGGTAGGGAGACAGTGCGCTGCGGATCCGCAGCGCGACATCGCGGGTACGGGCAGATCGAACGGTCTGCATGGCGTCGAGTGAATCGGACCAGATCGTGCAGGCCTCGTCGATGGAGTGCTGCCGGGCCTTGACGAGGCCCAGATGGCCGAGCGTGACGGCGTGAGTCCTGGTGAAGGAGGAGGCCTTGCGAGTCGCGACGCTGCGGGCGAACTCTCTTGCCGCACCTTCCAGGTCGCCGAGGTCTCGCAGTGTCGATGCCGTCTCGTGCGCCAAGGACGCTTCCCCGAAGAAGAACACCCGGGCCGGCTCGTCGTCGCCGGGGGAGGCCGCGGACAGATCGCGTTCGGCCTGGAGCAGCGCGGCGTTCGCCTCAGTGGTACGTCCCGCGGAGGCCAGGGCGCGTGCGTGGACGACGCCGAGCAGCGAACGCTCGCGCGGGCTGGCGAGCCCGTACCTGTCGCCGGCCATGGATGCCTCGGCGACCCTGACGGCGTGGTGGGGCTTTTGGAGGTCGACCGCTTGATGGGCCATGGCACGCAGGACGTGGCCGGCCATCGCGGGGTCGTCGGCCTCGGCCGCCAGTTTCACGGCGACGGTGTAGTAGTGCTGGGCGGTGGGGTGCTCGCCGTTGTCGAACGCCGTCCACCCGGCCAGGTAGGCGAGTTCGGAGGCTGCCGAGAACATCTCCCGCCGTACCTGGTCGGAGGCGAAGGTGCCTTGGAGGAAGTCTCCGACGTCCGTAAGGAGGTACTGCGCGACCGCTGTTCGTCCGTGGCCGCCGCCACGGCGCTGGTCGAGTCGGGAGAAGAGTCCCGTCATCTCCCGGACGGCGTTGACGTCGGCCTGGCCGGCGCGGCGCTGCGTGATGCCGCGGTCGTCGGTGCGGGCCATGCTCTCCCACCAGCTGTCGGGGGGGATGTTCAGCGCTCCGAGCGAGTACGTGAGCGTGCGGAGGAGCTGTCTGCGTTCCACGTCAACGTCGATCCGTCCAAGAGCCGCCAGGGCCTTCAGCGTATCCAAGCCCCAGGCGCGCAGGTCGGGTTGATCGTCTCCGAGCCCCATCGCCGCCAGGGTGACGTCCCGGTTCAGCCAGTTGGTGAGCACCTCTGCGAGGTACTGCGGGATGTCCCCGGAGGGTCTCACACCCTGGCGGACCCACTGCGTCACGGACACCCGACTCGGCCGCGCCGGGTCGTTGTGGTGGGCCGCGACAGCGCATAAGGCCCGGGCGAGGGCCTCGTTCGGCCGACCGGCTTCCCGGATCAGACAGCCCAACTGCTCATTGGGTTGGCGAGTGCGCCCCACGGGGGTCTCCTGGCGATGCCGTTTAACCGGTTTAACAACGGACAGTCGCCAAGAGCTTACTCCCAGCCATCTCTGGCGGTTTGCTGTTCGTGCAAGGCAGTCACAGGCCGCACTGCGAATGCTCCGTCACCCCCGGCCAGCAGTACGGCTTGCCTCCCGACAGCCCTGGCCCGAGCGAATGAGGCGCCTCCATGGAATCCGGATCACGCATCATCACGATGAAGTTCCCCGCCGAACGGGAGCAGATCGGCGAGCTCCGCCGCTGGGCCAAGGCGGCCATGCCGCTGTTCGGGTTCGGCCTGGGGGGCCGGCGGTGCGGCGACATGCTGGACGACGTGCAGCTCGTCCTGTCCGAACTCGGCACCAACGCCGTTCTGCACGGCTGCGGCGGCGACCGACCGGACGTGAAGCTGACGGCCTCTCTGGCGCACACCTCGGGTGTGCTGCGCGTGTCCGTGGCAGACCCGGGTGGCGGACGGCCCGAATGCCGGCCGGCGAGCACCGACGCGACCTGCGGCCGCGGGCTGGGGCTGGTCATGGGGGTCGCGTCCCGGTTCGGCGTCGAGAATCTTCCTGCAGGAGGCAAGGAGATCTGGGCCGAGATCGAACTGCCCGATCCGGTGCGTCCGGTGGCCGCTGTGGTCGATCAGATCAGTCGGCAGGCGGGGGTACTGCACTCGGACGCCGCTGTACGGGACGGACCGACCTCCCTCGCCGTCCATCCGTCCACTCCGTACCCGAGGACTGCGTCGTGAGCGTCGGAACGCGAACCGGAAAGCTGCTCAAGACCATCAGCCCCGCCCGCAGACTGGACATCGCGGCCTCCTACGAGGCCCTGGCGCAGGCCTGCGTGGCCACCGGCGACGACCCCGCGAAAGCCGAGCTGCTCAGCGACAGCCCGAACCACCTGTGGTCGCTCGGCTCGCGCTCGCGCGCACTCGCCATCGTCCACCCGGATGTGGACGAGGCCTGGGCGCTCATCAAGGGCGCGCAGTTCCTCCGGGAGCACCTGCTCCCCGTCACCTCCGCCTACTACACCGAGGTCCGCGCGGCCGTCGACGGCCAGGCCGTGACCTTCTGGCAGGACCCAGGGAAGCCGAGCGCCGACACGTCCCTCTCCGCGTGGGTGACCGCCCTCACCCACCGCATCGGCCCCGAGGCGGCCCCGTGGCTGCGGGAGCACGACCCGTTCGCCCACCTGCTGGACGGCTTGGACGACGCGCCGCTGGACGACTCCGCCCGCCGGTTCCTGCGTGAACGCGCCGCCCAACTGCGAGAAGAGTGGGACTACCTCGACTGGCCGACACCGGAAACCGTCGTCCTCGGCGCCCTCGGCATGGTCCCCTGCCATGACGACGGAGTCCACGTCGGACTCCTGCTGCGCCGCCCGCTCCGACGAGGCCATCGAGAGTGGGACCTCGTCGCCGCCCGCTGGCGCTCCGAACTGCTCACCGGCCCGCGTCAGGACCACCGCACCTACGCCGACACCTACCTCTCCTACGAGCGGGAGGATCGGCTCCCGGACCACCCCTACATCGGAGCCTGGTCCGGCTACCAGGTCGTACGCGACATCGTTGTCCTCAGTGCGGCGATGAACACGGTCCGCCGCGCCCATCTCGACGCCAACATCCGCCAGGAGGCCGCCCACCGCATCGCGTGCCTGCGCGGCGCCCACCCGGTCCCGTGGAACTGGGGTCCGCGATGAAAGCCCGAACCAGGAAACGGAGTTCACATGGACGTGACCCGAGGATTCTTCATCACCATCGACGGTCTCAGCGCGAGCGGGAAGACCACGGTCGCCCCGCTGGTCGCGGCCCTCGTTGACGGCGTCCACCTCACGGACGACACCTTGCCGACCTTCCCCCGCATGCGTGCGGAGGTGGACGCCGCCGACATCCTGGCGGCGCGGTTCCACTGGTGGATGATGGCCAATCACATCAAGTCCGAGACCGCTCGCGCGGTTGTCGGGGCGGGCCGGACCGTGGTGGTCGATTCCTACTTCCCGCGCACCATCGCCACGCACAGGGCGATGGGTCACGACTGCGCGCCGGAGTACCCGGAGGGAGTCCTCCTCCCGCACGTGCCGATTCTGCTGGAGGTGGGCGAACGCGTCCGCCAGGAGCGGCTTCGCCGGCGGGCCGAGCTGGGAACGCTGAGTTCCTGGCACCGGCGGGAGGAGCCGAACGTGGCCGAAAGCTCCCGCGTGTACCGGGCGTTCGGACTGCTGCGGGTCGACGGCACCGACCGCACGCCTGGCGAGGTGGCTCGCAGCATCGCCGATACCGTGCGCTCGTATGCCCGCACCGCATCGAGGAAGGCAATTCCCCATGACCGCAACTGAGTTCGAAGCGAAGATCCTCGACGTCGATCCGGAGGAGATCCGCGTGCTCCTGGCCGGGGCCGGGGCCGAGCACGTGGTCGACCGCTTCCAGCGCCGCTACGTCTACGACATCCCCGGCCGGCCGGGAGCGTGGGTCCGGCTGCGTGACACGGGCACCGACGTCACCCTGTGCGTCAAGGAGATCCACTCCGACGCGATCGACGGCGTGACCGAGACGGAGACGACCGTCGGTGACTTCGACGCCGCGAACACACTCCTCGGCAAGCTCGGCTACCAGCCGAAGGCGTACCAGGAGAACCGTCGGTCCTCCTGGACGCTCAGCGGCGCGGCCGTCGAGATCGACCACTGGCCGCTGATTCCCCCCTACCTCGAGATCGAGGGCGACAGCGCCGAACACGTCCACGCGACCGCCCTCGCGCTCAAGCTCCCCCTGGAGGAGCTGACGAGCGAGAACACCACCAAGGTCTACCGCCGGTACGGGATCGACATCGAAGCGATTCCCCGGCTCACGTTCGAGTGACAGGAGACAAGCCTTGTCAGCTACCCATCGTCCGGCGATCAGGGTCGTCCGGGACAGGACGATCCGCATCAAGGTGATCGACGACTGCGGGCTGGCCTGCACGTTCTGCCACAACGAGGGAACGCCGGTCACCGCCGACAATCGAGGCCGCGCCGAACTGCCCTTCGTCGCGGGCCCGGGCAGGACCGGGCGTGTGTCGATCTACAGCGAGACGAACGGGGTCGGCTTCCTTGCCGCGAGGATGGCCCCGGACGCGTCCTTCCGGCGGGCGGTGCGAACCGTGGCGAGGGCGTTCGACGCCCACGAGGTTCACCTCACGGGTGGGGAGCCCACCCTTCACACGGAGGTGCCCGCGCTGGTCGCGGCACTCACCGGCATGGGGTTGAGCGTCGGGATGACCAGCAACGGGGAACGCGGCCGGCAGGTGATGGCGGAGTGCTCCGCGGCCGGACTCGGCCGAGTCAACGTGTCGGTCTTCGGTACGACCGCCGCAGAACTCCGGGTCGTTCAGTCCGAGCGCTTCAGGACGCCGGGTCTGGCCGAGGCGAAGATCCGGGCGGCGGAGCAGACCATCCGTGCCGCCGTCTCCAACGGCGTGAAGGTCTCCGTGAACATCGTCGTCCCCGGAATGGCCCACGTCGGCCGGGTCGTCAACCTGGTCGAGTCGTACGGCCAGTTCGCGGACGTGCGGATGCTCACCAGCGTCCAGGACGGGCCGGAGTCGGTCGCGGCGATCTCCGAAGTGCTGGCCCGGGTCGGCGCGGAACCGGTGCTCCGGACGTTCACCGCCGGGACCTCCGACGAGCGCACCCTCTACCGGGCGCTCGGCAGCCGGGCGGTGTACGTCAAGCGGCTGCTGCCCGTGCGGCTCCCCGACACCTGCGCGTCGTGCCGGTTCAACAACGACACGGACTGCGAGGAGGGCTACTACGGCATCCGCCTGTACCTCACCGATCAGGGGGAGTACATGGTGGGCGTCTGCATTCAGCGGATGGACCTCTGCGTGCCCGTGGCCGAGTTGCCGAAGAGCGGGATCGTGGAGGAGGTACTGGCCTTCAAGGACGCCGAAGTCCGAAGGCTGACGCGCGAGTACGGTGCCGCCGCCTGAGTGGTCGGCCCCGGCGACAGGGCTTTGCGGCCTCGCTCGGGTCGAGCGAGGCCGCTGGGCTCCGAAACTGTTGGGCTGGCACCTGCCCTTCGGCCTCGTCCTCCAGAGTGCCAAGGGTGTGGAATCCGACATCCTCCTCGCCGCCGACAAGGGCGCGGACGTCCCGACCTCGCAGTCCTGCTGACCACGGAGCCCGACACCGCACAGGCCATCCTGGAAGCGCTATCGCACCGGACGGTCAACACCAAAATCCCGTACGGGAGTTGGAGAGAACATGAGCACAATCAGCGACATCGGCCCTGCCCCGCTCCCGATCGTGGACGTCCACGTCGTCCTGCGCACCCCGGACGGCAAGATCCTGCTCTCCCAGCGCGGCGGCCCCTACGGCTACGGCCAGTGGCACGCCCCCAGCGGCAAACTCGACCCCGGCGAGAAGCCCGTCCACGGCGCCGCCCGCGAACTGGAGGAGGAGACCGGTATCACGACCGACCCGGCCCGCCTCCGCCTCGCCTACACCGTTCTGCACCACCAGGGCCCGGCGGCCCTGCGCCTCGGACTGTTCTACCTCGCCACCGAGTGGCAGGGGGAGCCCGTCAACCGCGAGCCCGAGAAGTGCCTGGACCTGCGCTGGTTCGCCGAGGACGGCCTGCCCGACGACCTCATCCCCTACCCCGCCGCAGGCATCCGCGGCGCCCTCACCGACCCCGGCGGCCTGGCGCACCACGGCCGGTAGGGCAGGGGCCCGCGCGTTCGAGGCGAACGTGCGGGCCCCGGGGTGGAATCGGGGTCAGCGGGTGGCGAGGGATTCCAGGAGGCGGTCGAGGGAGGTGCCGAGGCCCCAGCGGGTGGAGAGTTCCTCCAGGGTCATGGGGTAGAGGGGTTCGCGGGGGAGGGTGGGGTCGAAGTCCGGGAGGGGGGCGTCGGGGGCGACGCGGACGACGGTGGGGGCGACGTCGAGGTAGGCGGCGCCTTCGACGATGTTGCGGCGGCGGGCCGGGGTGAGCTTGGAGCCGAGGTCGAGGGCGGCGGCGCGGATGGCCGGGAGGTCGCCGTACTCGTTGATCAGTTGGGCGGCGGTCTTCTCGCCGATGCCCTTGACGCCGGGCAGGCCGTCGGACGGGTCTCCGCGCAGGGCGGCCATGTCGGCGTACTGGGCGCCGCGTACGCCGTACTTCTCCTGGAGCAGCGCGTCGTCGGTGACCTGGAGGTTGCCCATGCCCTTGACCGGGTAGAGCACGGTGATCCCGCGGGCGTCGTCGACCAGTTGGAAGAGGTCGCGGTCGCCGGTGACGATCTGCACCGGGCCGGTGGCGCGGGCGGTGAGGGTGCCGATCACGTCGTCCGCCTCGTAACCGGGGGAGCCGACCCGGGCGATGCCGAGGGCATCCAGCACCTGCTCGATCACCGGGACCTGCGGGGCCAGGGTGTCGGGCACCTCCTCCTCGCCGTCCTCGGCGGCCTCGGCGACCCGGTGGGTCTTGTAGGAGGGGACGAGGTCGACCCGCCACTGCGGGCGCCAGTCAGCGTCCATGCAGGCGACCAGCTGGTCGGGCCGGTGGTCGTGGACCAGCCGGGCGATGAAGTCCAGCAGGCCGCGGACGGCGTTGACCGGCTCACCCTGCGGCGAGCGCAGGGTGTCCGGTACGCCGTAGTAGGCCCGGAAGTACAGGCTGGCGGAGTCGAGCAGCATCAGTCGCGGTGCGGTCACGTCTCAGATCATGCCGTACGGGGGTGACGGACCGCCGGTTCTCAGTGCTCGTGCGGTCCGGCGCGGTGGACCGGGCCGTGGGAGTCGGCGCAGTGCTCGGCGGCGGAGGAGGCGGCGGAGGCGCCGTTGGGGGCGGCGGTGGAGTCGGGCGGGGTGGCGATCTGCAGCAGCGCGCCGGCCTCGTCCTCGCCGACGTGGTCGACCTGGAGGGTGGAGTGGGTGATGCCGTACTCGTCCGAGAGCCGGCGCTGCAGGGAGCGCCGCACCGCGTGGCAGTCGCCGCCGGGGGTGACGAGGATGTGCGCGGACAGGGCGGGCTGGCCGGAGGTGATCTCCCAGATGTGCAGGTCGTGGATCTCCTCGACCAGCGGTTCGGTGACCATCCGGTCGGCGACCGCGTCCGGGTCGATCCCGGCCGGGGCGGCCTCCAGGAAGATGCGTCCGGAGTCCCGGACCAGCGCGATGCCGGCCTTGAGCATCAGTGCGACGACGATCAGCGAGGCGATGGCGTCGGCCCGGGCGAAGCCGGTGGTCAGCACGATCGCGCCGGCGACGGCGGTGGCGATGAAGGCGTACAGGTCGGTCAGGACGTGCTGGAAGGCGCCTTCGACGTTCAGCGAGCTGCGGTTGGCCTTGGACATGCACCAGGTGGCCGCGAGGTTGACGACGATCCCGATCAGCGCGGTGATCAGCACCAGCGAGCCGGTGACCTGCGGCGGCTCGAACAGCCGGGTGACCGCCTCGTAGCCCAGCCAGGCCGACAGCACCAGCAGGGTGACCCCGTTGGCCTGCGCGGAGAGGATCTCGGCGCGCTTGAGGCCGTAGGTGTAGCCGCCCCGGGCCGGGCGGGCGGCGAGCCGCATGGCGATCAGCGCGAGCACGATCGAGGCGGCGTCGGTGAGCATGTGCGCCGCGTCCGAGATCAGGGCCAGGGACTGGGCGGCGAAGCCGACCACGACCTCGCCGGCCATGAAGACGACGATCAGGGCGAGGGCACTGAGCAGCCAGCGGCGGTCCGCGTCGGCGGCGACGCCGTGCGAGTGGCCGCCGTGTCCCCCGGAGCCGTGGGAGTGCCCCCCGGAGCCGTGGGAGTGCCCGCCCGAACCATGCGCGTGCCCCCCGGAGCCGTGCGAGTGCGAGGGCGAGTGCCTCTGGTCATGCGCATGATCATCGTGCGAGTGCTCGTGCCCGGCCATGGAAGTCCTCTCTGGGCGCACGGGTGGGAAAGGGGGCGCGATACGACCGCCCCGCAACCGAAGTGAACCGCAGAATCGACAAAGATCCAAAGGTTGTACTGGTGACCGTTGTCGTTCCCGTCCGGGCGGCCGGATCCGGCTCACTCCGCACCCGACCGGCCTCCCGAACTCCCGTTCCGCCGTGCCCAGTTGATCTACCCCAGCGCCATCGCGTCGAGGACCGCCGCGGTGGCCGCCCGGACCAGGGCCCGCATCAGCCGCAGGTCGTCCCCCTGCTCCGGGTGCCACTGCACCCCGAGCGCGAACCCCGGCCCCTCCACCGCCTCCACCGTCCCGTCCGGCGCGTGGGCGCTCACCCGCAGGCCCGCCCCCACCCGGTCGACGGCCTGGTGGTGGAAGGTCGGCACCTCCAGCTCGCTCTCCGGCAGCAGCCCGCCCAGCAGCGTCCCCGGCACCGGCCGCACCAGGTGCGAGCCGTAGCACCCGGGCGAGCCGCCGTGCACGTCCACCGGCACCACGTCCGGCAGGTGCTGCACCAGCGTCCCGCCGCACACCACGTTCAGGACCTGCATCCCCCGGCAGACCGCCAGCAGCGGCATCCCCGCCGCCAGCGCCGACCGCAGCAGCGCGACCTCCCAGGCGTCCCGCTCCGGCGAGTCCACCTCCGTCGCCGGGTGGGCCGGCTCCCCGTAGTACGCCGGGTCGATGTCCGGCCCGCCCGCGATCACCAGGCCGTCCAGCCGGGCCAGCACCTCCGGGGCGCGCTCCGGGACGTCCGGCGGCAGCAGGACCGCGATCCCGCCGGAGTCCCGGACCTGCGCGGTGTACCGCTCGGGCAGCAGGGCCACCCGGCGGCCCCGCCAATCGCTCCAACTCGCGTCCACCAGGTAGGTGCTGACGCCGATCAAAGGCCTGCGATCCATGGCGCGCATTCTCCCCCCGGAGCACCTGATCCACCGTCAGCCACGCGCGTCGGCGCGCCACGGGCGCCCGACACCCACCCGCCCTCTTCCGCCCCGCGAGTCGCAGGCCGTACGGTTCGCTGTGACCGTTTGATCTCGAAGAGTGATCGAGGAGGAGGGTTCGGTATGTCCGAAACGCCCGAACGGGCCGCCGCGGGCTCGCCGCCCCGGCCGCCGCTGACCCTGGACCGGCTGCGCGCCCTGGTGGACACCGGTGAGGTGCACACCGTCGCGCTCGCCTTCACCGACATGCAGGGGCGCCTCCAGGGCAAGCGCTTCGCCGCCCGGTTCTTCCTCGACGAGGTGGCCGAGCACGGCGCCGAGGCCTGCGACTACCTGCTGGCCGTCGACGTCGACCTGAACACCGTGGACGGCTACGCCTTCTCCTCCTGGGCCACCGGCTACGGCGACTTCGCGATGCGCCCCGACCTCGGCACCCTGCGGCTGACCCCCTGGCAGCCCGGCACCGCCCAGGTCACCGCCGACCTCGCCCGGCACGGCGGCCACCCGGTGGACGCCGCCCCGCGCCAGCTGCTGCGCCGCCAGATCGCCCGGCTCGCCGAGTACGGACTGGCCGCCGACATCGGCACCGAGCTGGAGTTCCTGGTCTTCCGCGACACCTACGAGCAGGCCTGGCTGGGCGGCTACCGCGGCCTGACCCCGGCGAACCTGTACAACGTGGACTACTCGATGCTGGGCACCGCCCGGGTCGAGCCGCTGCTGTCCCGGATCCGCACCGAGATGGCCGGCGCCGGCCTGGTGGTGGAGTCCGCCAAGGGCGAGTGCAACCTCGGCCAGCACGAGATCGCCTTCCGCTACGCCGACGCCCTCACCACCTGCGACCAGCACAGCGTCTACAAGACCGGCGCGAAGGAGATCGCCGCCCAACTCGGCTGCGCGCTCACCTTCATGGCCAAGTACGACGAGCGCGAGGGCAACAGCTGCCACATCCACCTCTCGCTGCGCGACGCCGTCGGCGCCCCCGCCTTCGCCGATCGGGACGGCCGGATGACCGACACCATGCGGCACTTCCTGGCCGGCCAGCTGGTCGCGCTGCGCGAGTTCAGCCTGCTGTACGCGCCGAACATCAACTCCTACAAGCGCTACCGCCCAGGCTCCTTCGCCCCGACCGCCGTCGCCTGGGGCCGGGACAACCGCACCTGCGCCTACCGGGTGGTCGGCCACGGCCCCGGCCTGCGGATGGAGAACCGGGTACCGGGCGGCGACGTCAACCCGTACCTCGCGGTGGCCGGGATGCTCGCGGCCGGCCTGCACGGGCTGCAGCGCAAGCTGGACCTGCCCGCGCCCTGCCTCGGCAACGCCTACGCGGTCGAGGAGTACGCCCGGGTGCCCGGCTCGCTGCGCGAGGCCGCCGGGCTCTGGGCGGACAGCGCACTGGCCCGCGAGGCCTTCGGCGACGACGTGGTCGAGCACTACCTGAACATGGCCCGGGTCGAGCAGTCCGCCTACGACGGGGCGGTCACCGACTGGGAGCGCTACCGATCCTTCGAACGGATGTGAGTCATGAGCGAGCCGAACGCGACCGCCGGGAGCAGCACGGTCCGCAACCCCGCCACCGGCGAGGTGCTCGCCACCGTCCCCGACACCACCCCCGAGCAGCTGGACGCGGCCGTCCGGCACGCGGTGAAGGCCCAGGCCGGTTGGGTGGCGCTGGCCCCCGGTGAACGCGCCCGGCTGCTGCGCCGGTTCGCCGACCAGGTCGAGGCGCACGTCCCGGAGCTGGCCGCCCTGGAGGTGGCGGAGGCCGGCCACCTCCAGGCCAGCGCCCGCTGGGAGGCCGGCAACGTCCGGGACCTGCTGGAGTACGCCGCCGGGGGAGTGGAACGGCTGACCGGCCGGCAGATCCCGGTCCCCGGCGGCCTGGACGTGACCTTCCACGAGCCGGTCGGCCTGGTCGGGGTGATCGCGCCGTGGAACTTCCCGATGCCGATCGCCGCCTGGGGCTTCGCCCCCGCCCTGGCGGCCGGCAACGCCGTCCTGCTCAAGCCCGCCGAGGCCACCCCGCTGACCGCTCTGCGGCTGGCCGAACTCGCCCTCGCGGCGGGCCTGCCCGAGGGCCTGTTCCAGACCGTCCCCGGCGCGGGCGCCACCACCGGACGGGCCCTGGTGGACCACCCGGCCGTCCGCAAGATCGTCTTCACCGGCTCGACCCTCGTCGGCAAGGAGGTCGCCGCCCGCTGCGCCGCCCGCGCCAAGCGGGTCACCCTGGAGCTCGGCGGCAAGAGCCCCAACATCGTCTTCGCCGACGCCGACCTGGCCCGCGCCGCCGACCCGCTCTCCTTCGCCGACAACAGCGGCCAGGACTGCTGCGCCCGCAGCCGGATCCTGGTCCAGCGCGAGGTGTACGAGGACTTCCTCGCCCTGCTGCTGCCCGCCGTCGACACCCTGCGCACCGGCGACCCGACCGACCCGCAGACCCAGCTCGGCCCGCTGATCTCGGCCGCCCAGGTCCGCCGGGTGGCCTCCTACCTCACCCCCGACCTGCCGGTGCTGGCCCGCGGCAAGGTCCCGGACGGGCCCGGCTACTGGTACCCGCCGACGGTGGTCGCCCCCGAGGACCCGGAGGTCCCGGCCGTCACCGAGGAGATCTTCGGCCCGGTCGCCGCCGTCCTGCCGTTCACCGACGAGGCCGACGCGCTGCGGCTGGCCAACGCCACCCGCTACGGCCTGTCCGGCTCGATCTGGACCAGGGACGTCGGCCGCGCGCTGCGCCTGGCCCGGGGCGTACGGGCGGGCAACCTGTCGGTCAACTCGCACTCCTCGGTGCGCTACTGGACGCCCTTCGGCGGCTTCGGCGAGTCCGGGGTGGGCCGCGAGCTGGGGCCGGACGCGCTGCGCCACTTCACCGAGACCAAGAACGTCTTCATCCACAGCGAGGAGTGACAGCCCGATGAGCGAGAAGCACGCCGCGCCGGACGAGCCCGTCTGCCGACGGCTGGTCGGCCGCACCGCCGTGGTCACCGGCGCGGGCAGCGGGATCGGCCTGGCCGCCGCCCGCCGGCTCGCCTCGGAGGGCGCGAAGGTGGTCTGCGCCGACCTCGACGAGGAGACCGGGCGGGCCGCCGCCAAGGAGGTCGGCGGGCTGTTCGTGCACACCGACGTCACCGACCCGTACATGGTCGAGGCGCTGTTCGACGAGGCGTACGAGACCTGCGGCAGCGTGGACGTCGCGTTCAACAACGCGGGCATCTCGCCGCCCGAGGACGACTCGATCCTGACCACCGGCCTGGACGCCTGGCGCAGGGTCCAGGAGGTCAACCTGACCTCGGTCTACCTGTGCTGCAAGGCCGCGCTGCCGTACATGCGCCGGCACGGGCGGGGCTCGATCATCAACACCGCCAGCTTCGTGGCCCGGATGGGCGCGGCCACCTCGCAGATCTCCTACACCGCCTCCAAGGGCGGGGTGCTGGCGATGTCCCGCGAGCTGGGCGTGCAGTTCGCCCGGGAGGGCATCCGGGTCAACGCGCTCTCGCCGGGGCCGGTGGACACCCCGCTGCTGCGCGAGCTGTTCGCGAAGGACCCGGAGCGGGCCGCCCGCCGGCTGGTGCACATCCCGCTCGGCCGGTTCGCCCGGGCCGAGGAGATCGCCGCCGCGGTGGCCTTCCTGGCCAGCGACGACTCCTCGTTCATCACGGCGAGCGAGTTCCTGGTGGACGGCGGCATCTCCGGGGCGTACGTCACACCGCTGTAGCCGCCCGCGGGCTCGGCGGTCGGGCCGCACAAGGGTCGCGGAAGGGTCGCGGAAGGGTCGCAGCCGGGGTTCTCACCGGAATCTCATCGAAAACGGCGGGAATTCCGGGCCGCGCTGATTTCGCGTTTATCCGGCTGCCTTTAGATTCTCTACCGTGAGCGAGCAGATTCCCGCCGGGTGGTACCCGGACCCCAAGAACACCACCGGCGACCCGAGGCCGCAGCGGTGGTGGGACGGCAAGGGCTGGACGGCCGACACCCGGCCCGCACCCTCGGACGCCCCGGCACCGCAGGCCCCGGAGGCGGAGCCGACGGCCGCCGCGGCCCCGGGGCCGGGAGCGGCCGGGCAGACCACGGTGCTGGAGGGCGAGGTGCTGGAGAGCGGCCCGACCGTCCGCTACCCGGAGCCGCCGCCCTTCGGCGCCGCCTACGGCTCGCCCGCCGGGCCGCCGCGCAAGCCCCGGCGCAAGCCCTCCAAGCTGGTGCTGGCGACCACCGTCGCCGCCCTGCTCGGCCTGGCCGTCGGCGCGGGGGTCACCTACCTCGCGGTGGACGGCCACAGCGACCGCGCCCCGCGCAGCGCCCGCCCGGCCCCGCAGGGCGGCGGCTACGGCCCGTGGGGCGGCCTCCCGGGCTTCGGCGACCCCGGCAACGGTGGGGGCGGGGACAGCAAGGGCGGCAACGGGGGCAACGGCGGGAACGGCGGGAAGGGCGGCGGCGGGAACGGCAACGGCGGCGGCAAGACCCGCCCGAGCACCGACCAGGCGATCGACGTGGTCAACAAGCTCACCCTGCCGGTCCCGGACGGCTGGGAGGCCGGCACCACCACCGACGGCTACGCCATGCTCAGCGTCGGCTCGTACACCTGCGTGGACGGCAAGAGCACCTGCTCCCTCGGCGGGGCCAACACCGGCCGGATCGACGGCGGCGGCACCGACGCCCAGGCGGCGGCCAAGGCCGACATCGCGGCGGCCGCCAAGGCCGCGTACGGCGACGTCACCGGGCACCAGGAGCTCAAGTCCGAGGCCGTGAAGGTCAACGGCCAGGACGGCTACCTGGTCCGCTGGAAGGTGGACACGCCCAAGGGCAACAACGGCTACGTGCAGACCGTGGTCTTCCCGTCCGCCGACGGGAAGTCGCTGGTCTCGGTGCACTTCGGCTTCGACATCGCCGACAAGTCGCCGGACGTCGCGGTGATGGACACCATCGTCAAGGGCATCACCGACTACAAGGGCAAGCTGCCGACCATCCCGGGGCTGCCCGGGTCCGGCGGGTCCGGTGCGGGCGCCGGCGGCGCCGGGGGCACCACCACCTGAGCACCGCGCTCCTCACACGGCGGCGGCCCACCCGGGAGGGAACCCTCCGGGTGGGCCGCCGCCGTTCGCTCGTACGCGGGGTGGTGCCGCGGGAACCGGGCCGGACGGGGGTGTGGCCGGCCCGGTCCCGCGCCCGGCGTCAGGAGTCGCGTCGAACAGCCTCGACGCGACGGCGCCGGAGCACCATGCCGGCCCAGCCGACGCTGATCGCGGCGGCACCCGCGAGCAGCAGCGGACCGGTGGCCGAGGTACCGCCCACGGCCGCCGAGGCGGTCGGGATCACCTGGCCGGCCGGGGAGTCCGGGTCCCCGCCGTGGCCGTGGTGGGCGACCGTGGACTTGGAGGCGTCGGCCGCGATCTGGGCGTCGCTGGGCGCGGCCGGGGCCTGGGCGGTGAGCGCCGACGCGGCGGTGGCGGAGGCGCCGAAGTCGACGTCGGAGCAGGCGTAGAAGGCCTCCGGGCTGTCGCTGCGCTGCCACACCGTGTACAGCACCTGGCGGCCGGTGCGCTGCGGCAGGGTGCCGGAGTAGCTGTAGGAACCGTTGACGGCGTTGCGGTCGACCTGCACCTTGGCCACCGGGGTCGGGTCGAGGTCCGACCACTTCAGCGGCTTGGTGGGGTCGTAGCCCGCCTTGGTGATGTAGACGGTCTGGGTGCCGACGTGCGGCGCGGTGGTGCGGAACTGGAAGGTGAAGGCGCCGGACTTCACCGCGGTGGCCGGCCAGTCGGTGCGCGGCCAGTCCAGCGCCGCGTACTTGTCGCGGTTGGCCGAGCAGAGCTTGCCGTCCGGGATCAGCGCCTGGTGGTTGCCGTTGGCGTTGGCGATGTTGACCTCGTTCCAGTCGTACAGCGGCTGGGTGCCGCTCGCGGCGACGAGGTCCTTGCAGATCTGGGACACCGGGTGCTCGGGGCCCTCGGCGTAGCAGGCGGCGACCCGGCTCACGGGGTTGGTCATCGTGCCGTGGGCGCTGGCGGTGCCGGCGGTGGCACCGGCCACCGCGACGACCGCGGCGCCGATCACGCCGACGGACAGGACACTTCGCTTGATGGACATGGGGTGGGGACTCCTTGACCGTCGTTCCGGGCGTGCGTGGGGGAACGGGCACGCCTGCCCGTTCGGGAGCCGCCGGCCCGGCGCGCGGCTCCCGGCCAGAGCGTAGGATTGGTCTGGACCAGAAGGCAATAGCCGCGCGTACTGTGCTTGTTGACGGACTGTAGGCCCCGGAGCAGGACAAAGGCCCGACGGACGGCCGTGGTTAGCCGTTCCATCGGGCCCCGTTAAGGCTCCGGAAAGGTCAGTGCCGCATGTCGTGGATGATGCCGGCCTGGATCACGAGATCGCTGTTGACGGTCGAGCTGCCGCTGATGGTGTTGATGATGTAGGTCCCGCCGGGCGCCTTCTCGAACTGCCCGGGCAGGAACTCCCTGAGGATGTCGAAGAGTTCCTCGGCCGCCTGCGGGTTCGTCCGGAACAGCGCGCGCAGCCGGTTGCGAAGGGCGGCGGCCTGGTCGGCCAGGACCTCCTCGTCGCCGTCGGCCTCCAGCACCTCGGCGCGGATCACCTCCAGCTCGGCGCTCGCCTCCTCGTCCCGCTCGCCGCGCCCGAACAGCCGGGCGATCCGCGAACTGGCCTGGTTCCAGGCGGCCGTGGCCATCAGTCCGGCCACCGAGGTCGCCCCGGACCTCACCATCTCCTGCACGAGCTCGGCGTCCATGCCGCCCCCTTCACGTTCGCAGTGTCGCCACCACGGTAGGGCAAAGGCGGACGAAGCGTCAGAGGAACGTCTTCCCCTCGCCCCGGTACGTCGGCACCGTCCGCACGACCCGGTCGCCCTCGACCAGGTGCAGCTCGGCGAAGCGCTCGCACAGCTCGCCCGCCTTGGCGTGCCGGAACCAGACCCGGTCGCCGATCAGCAGGTCGTCCGCGGCCGAGCCGAGCAGCGGGGTCTGCACCTCCCCGGCGCCCTCCATCGGGTCGTAGCGCAGCCCGGCCGGCAGGTACGGCACCGGCGAGCGGTCCGGGCCGGCCGCGCCGGAGGCCGGGTAGCCGCCGCCGAGCACGGTCACCACGCCGAGGCCGGGGCGGCGCACCACCGGCTGGCCGAACAGCGCGGCCGGGCGGCCCCGGAAGGAGCGGTAGTTGTCGAACAACCGCGGCTGGTACAGCCCGGAGCCGGCCGCCACCTCGGTGACGGCGCGCTCGGCCACGGTGGACTCCACGCTGCCGGTGCCGCCGCCGTTGACGAACTCCAGGTCGGCCACCCGCCGCAGCCGTCGGACCGCCGCCGCGCGCCGCTCGGCCAGCTCGGTCCGGGACCTGGCCTGCATCAGCCGGATCAGCTGCGAGCGCACCGGCCGGCCGGGCACCCGGTCGCCCACCCCGGCGACGTGCCCCTCGTACGCCATCAGGCCGACGACCCGGAAGCCCCGGCGGCGCTGGACGAGTTCGGCGAAGGCGCCGAGGTCCTCGGGGGTGCGCAGCGGCGAGCGCCGGGCGCCGACCCGGACCCGGCCGCCGAGCAGCTGCAGCGAGGTGTCCAGCTCCAGGCAGACCCGCACCTCGGCGTCGCCGCCGCGGGCCGCGTCGATCAGGTCCAGCTGGGCCGGGTCGTCCAGGACGACGGTGATCTCGCGGGCGGCCTCCGGGTCGGCGGTCAGTTCGGCGTAGCCGGCCCGGTCGGCGGAGGGGTAGGCGAGCAGGATGTCGCGGACGCCGGTGCGGGCCAGCCAGAGCGACTCGTCCAGGGTGAAGCTCATCACCCCGAGGAAGCCGTCCACGGCCAGGGCCCGTTCCAGCAGCGCCCGGCAGCGGATCGACTTGCTGGCCAGCCGGATCGGCTTGCCGCCGGCCCGGCGGACCAGGTCGGCGGCGTTCGCGTCGAACGCGGCGAGGTCCACGACGGCCACCGGCCCGTCCAGGTGGGCGGTGGCGCGGTCGTACCGGAGGCGGTCGGAGACCGGGGCGGGTGCGGTCGCGGGCGCGTCGAGGATCACCATGGCCGCAGGGTGCCACACCGCGCTACCGGTGGGTAGGCCCCGTGCACGGGGAGCGTGCAGGGAAATGGGGCCGCTCGCGCGCGGTGGCATAGGGTCGGGCGGGTGGACCGCAAAGACTTCTCCAACCCGGCGTTCGTCGGCAAGAGCATCCCGAATCCCGGCTTCTCCGACGACGACGGCACCGCCGACCAGGCGCTCACCGAGGCCCTCGCCCGCTGGTCGCAGGACCGCGCGGCCGAGCCGGAGGTGCTGGCGGCGCTGACCCCCACCCGGCTGATGGTCCCGATCGTCGCGATCCTCGGCGAGGTCGAGGTGGACGCGAACGGGCACCGGCACGAGAAGACCAGCGACATGGCCGTCCCGGTGCTGGAGGCCCCGGACGGGCGCCGCGCGCTGCCGGCCTTCACCTCGCTCGACTCGCTCGCCCGCTGGCGCGCCGACGCCCGCCCGGCGCCGACCGCGGCCCCGCAGGCCGCGATGGTGGCCTTCTCGGAGCGCGCCGACACCCTGCTGATCGACCCGGCCGGGCCGGTGCCGTTCCTGCTGAGCGGTGCCCGGCTGCGGGCGCTGGCGGAGAACCGCGCGTTCCTGCCGCCGGTCCGGGACCCGGAGGTGCGCGAGGCGGTCCGCGGGCTGCTGGCGGCCGAGCCGCAGGTGGTCACCGGGCTGCTGGCGGCCTCGGAGGACTCGGACGGTGTGCTCGCGGTGGTCTTCGACCCGGCGCTGGACCAGGCCGGGCTGCAGGCGGCCGCCCAGCGGGTCGGACAGGCCGTGGCCGCCGACCCGGTGCTGCGGGTGCGGCTGGACCGGGGGCTGGACCTCGCGGTGCTGCCGGCCGGTGCGGAGCTGCCGGGGGAGCCGCTCTACAAGCGGTAGGAAGCGAAAAGGGGGAGGTCAGCCTACTAGACTAGTAGGCTGACCTCCCCTTTTTCCCCGTCCGGACTTCAGGAGTAGACCGGCCCGGTGAACTTCTCGCCCGGCCCCGCGCCCGGCGCGTCCGGGACGACGGACGCCTCGCGGAACGCGAGCTGCAGCGAGCGCAGCCCATCCCGCAGCGGCGCGGCGTGGAAGTTGCTGATCTCCGGGGCGCCGGCGGTGACCAGCCCGGCGAGCGCGGTGATCAGCTTGCGGGCCTCGTCCAGGTCCTTGTCCTTGTCGCCGCCCTCGGCGAGACCGCACTTGACCGCGGCGGCGCTCATCAGGTGCACGGCGACGGTGGTGATCACCTCGACGGCCGGGACCTCGGCGATGTCGCGGGTGAGGTCGTCGAAGCCGATCGCGTCGTCGTCCGCGCCGGGGTTCTGGGTGGGCTCGCTGCTCAAGGGTGGCTCGTTCCGTTGTGCCGTGTGGGTACACGTGGAGCGTACAAGGGGGTCCGCGCCGGGGCGGAATAGCGTTCGACCGCGTGACGCTGTAAGCTTCGAGACTGACCGGCCGGGATCCCGTATGGGCACTCGGCCAGCAAGTGGAGGCTCCACTGAGGAGGCCCGAGAGGGCAACCGCGAAAGTCTCCCACCTTGTCGGCCTCGCGGCCGACGGGTCCCGGTCCGCGACGGGCGCCCCTGGCGCCGAGTCGCCGCAGCGCCCCTCACCGGGCGCAGCCCCCGGTTGTGTGGAGCCCCGCTTGTACCGAGCGGGGCTTTTTTCGTGTGGCGGTGTACGTAGCCGGACAGCGCAGCACGAATGAAGCCCCGCCCAGTGGTCGAGTCCACTACGTGCGACCGCCGTCCGACGGCCGCATCGCAGAAGGTGCAACCGAGGAGGCCCCATCAGCACCGAGCCCCGCATCAACGACCGGATTCGCGTCCCCGAGGTGCGACTCGTCGGTCCCAGCGGCGAGCAGGTCGGCATCGTGCCGCTTGCCAAGGCGCTGGAGCTCGCGCAGGAGTACGACCTCGACCTGGTCGAGGTCGCGGCGACCGCCCGGCCGCCGGTGTGCAAGCTCATGGACTACGGCAAGTTCAAGTACGAGTCGGCCATGAAGGCCCGTGAGGCGCGCAAGAACCAGGCGCACACGGTCATCAAGGAGATGAAGCTCCGGCCGAAGATCGACCCGCACGACTATGACACCAAGAAGGGTCACGTCGTCCGGTTCCTCAAGCAGGGCGACAAGGTCAAGATCACGATCATGTTCCGCGGTCGTGAGCAGTCCCGCCCCGAGCTGGGCTTCCGTCTGCTCCAGCGGCTCGCCGACGACGTCCAGGACCTGGGCTTCGTCGAGTCCTCGCCCAAGCAGGACGGCCGTAACATGATCATGGTTCTTGGCCCGCACAAGAAGAAGACCGAGGCGATGGCCGAGGCCCGCGCCCTCGCGGACGCCCGCAAGGCCGAGCGTCAGGGCCGCACCGGCGGCCCCGACGCCGCTGCGGACATCGAGGACGAGGACGTCGTGACCGACGTCGAGGACGTCGTGACCGAGGCCGAGGACGCCCCGGCCGAGGCGCCGGCCGTCGAGGCCGACGCTCCGGTCGAGCAGCCGGCCGCCTCCCAGGGCGCCTGAGCCCTCACCGGCCAGGAGGCCCGGGAGACCGGCCCCCAGGGTGACGGGGCGTCCCGCCCGGTCACCGCAGATCCATCCAGTTCACGCCCGCGCGGCGCACGTCGCGCGGGCGCGGACGGGACTGACGAGGAGATACGGCGAAATGCCGAAGCAGAAGACGCACAGTGGCGCCAGCAAGCGCTTCAAGATCAGTGGCTCTGGCAAGGTGCTGCGCGAGCGCGCCGGCCGCCGCCACCTCCTGGAGCACAAGCCCTCGACGCTGACCCGCAAGCTGGCCGGGACCGTCGAGCTGGCCCCCGCTGACGCCAAGAAGATCAAGAAGCTTCTCGGCAAGTGATCGCCCTCCCGCCCGGCGCGAGCCGTGAGCGGGGCAGCTGATCCTTCCCGACCCATTCGAATGACGGACCACGTGAAGTAGTCCGTGGTCCAACCCAAGGAGTAATCAAGTGGCACGCGTCAAGCGGGCAGTCAACGCCCACAAGAAGCGCCGGGTCATCCTGGAGCGCGCCAGCGGCTACCGTGGCCAGCGTTCGCGCCTGTACCGCAAGGCCAAGGAGCAGGTCACCCACTCGCTGGTCTACAACTTCAACGACCGCAAGAAGCGCAAGGGCGACTTCCGTCAGCTGTGGATCCAGCGCATCAACGCTGCGGCCCGTGCCAACGGCATCACCTACAACCGC
Source organism: Kitasatospora sp. NPDC001119 (assembly GCF_053598475.1). Taxonomy (NCBI): domain Bacteria; kingdom Bacillati; phylum Actinomycetota; class Actinomycetes; order Kitasatosporales; family Streptomycetaceae; genus Kitasatospora; species Kitasatospora sp. NPDC001119. The sequence goes on along the minus strand of NZ_JBSFKI010000003.1, from coordinate 334,741 downwards.
TTCGTGCAGGGCCTGAAGGCCGCCAGCGTCGAGATCGACCGCAAGATGCTGGCCGACCTGGCCGTCAACGACCCGGGTGCGTTCGCCTCCCTGGTCGAGGTCGCCCAGAAGGCGCTGCCGGCCGACGTGAACGCCCCGAAGGCCGCCGCGGACGCCGCCTGATCTTCCGAGATCGGTTGAGCTCTGACCGGACCCGCAGGCTCGCCTGCGGGTCCGGTCCTGCTTTCGCCCCCCTCCTTCAGCGCCCTCAGAGATCGAGACCATGCCGAGCACCGACACCCCCCTGCTGACCTCCCTGCGCTCGCCGCGCGTCGTCGCCGCCCGCCGGCTGGCCAAGCGAAGCCAGCGCGGCAAGGAGCGCCGCTTCCTGGTCGAGGGCCCGCAGGCCGTCCGGGAGGCCGTCGCCTTCGGCAGGCTGCCGGGCAGCGGCGAGCACGCCGTGGTCGAGGTCTACACGACCCAGGAGGCCGCCGAGCGGCACGCCGGCATCGTCGAGGCCGCCCTGGCGGAGGGGCTGCCGGTGCTGACCGCCACCGACGAGGTGATCGCCGACATCTGCGACACCGTGACCCCGCAGGGCATCGTGGCGCTCTGCCGCTTCATCGACACCCCGTTCGACGAGGTGCTCAGGGCCCGCCCCAAGCTGGTCGCGGTCCTCGCCCACGTGCGCGACCCCGGGAACGCCGGCACGGTGCTGCGCACCGCCGACGCGGCCGGCGCGGACGCCGTGGTGCTCACCGACGCCTCGGTGGACCTCTACAACCCGAAGGCCGTCCGGGCCTCCGTGGGCAGCCTGTTCCACCTGCCGGTGGCGGTCGGCGTGCCGGTCGAGGAGGCCGTCGGCAGGCTGCGCGAGGCCGGTGTCCGGGTGCTCGCCGCGGACGGCGCGGGGGAGCGGGACCTGGACCAGGAGCTGGACGAGGGCACGCTGGGCGCGCCCGGCGCATGGGTGTTCGGCAACGAGGCGTGGGGGCTTCCGGAGGAGACCCGCGCGCTCACCGACGAGGTCGTGCGCGTTCCGATCCACGGCCACGCCGAGAGCCTCAACCTGGCCACGGCCGCGGCCGTCTGCCTGTACGCCTCGGCCCGGGCGCAGCGTTCGCCCGGCGGCTGCCGCTCGAACGCCTGACGCACCCGGGGGCGCACCGGGATCTCCCCGTTGCAAGCCCTACTACACCCGCCTGGGAGACGCTAGGGTCTGCCTCTGTGGGGGGAACGGCACGGTGGGTAATCGGGGAGGCAACCCATGGTCGGCAGCGGGCCAGAGCTCGACCCGGACGACCTGCCGGACGGCCTGGTGGTCGCCGACGCGCTGGGCCGGGTGGTCTGCTTCAACCGGGCCGCGGCCCGGCTCACCGGCGTGCTCCCGCAGGCCGCGCTCGGCAGCGGGCTGGAGGACGCCCTCCCGCTGGAGGACCTGGACGGCCGCCGCTGGTGGCAGCTGACCGACCCGTACGGCGGCCTGGCCATCCGCACCGGCCAGCCGGAGCGCAACCTGCTGCTGCCCGGCGGGCGTGAGGTGCTGGTCTCCGCCCGGTACGTGCGCGGCGCCCCGGGCGGGCCGCTGGAGCGCCTGGTGATCGCGCTGCGCGGCACCGAGGCCCGGCGCCGCACCGAGCGCAGCCACGCCGAGCTGATCGCCACCGTGGCGCACGAGCTGCGCTCCCCGCTGACGAGCGTCAAGGGCTTCACGGCGACGCTGCTGGCCAAGTGGGAGCGGTTCACCGACGGGCAGAAGCGGCTGATGCTGGAGACCGTGGACGCCGACGCGGACCGGGTCACCCGGCTGATCGCCGAGCTGCTGGACATCTCCCGGATCGACGCCGGCCGGCTGGAGCTGCGCAAGCAGGTGGTGGACCTGGCGGCGGCGGTGCGCCGGCACGTCGAGCGCAAGGTCGCCACCGGCATCCCCGAGGACCGCTTCGACATCCGGATCAGCGAGCCGCTGACCGTCCTGTGGGCCGACCCGGACAAGGTCGACCAGGTGCTGGCCAACCTGCTGGAAAATGCGGTGCGGCACGGTGAGGGAACTGTCACGATCGAGGTGGCACCGGCCAAGGAGGTCGTCGAGGCGCCCGTCTGGGAGCGCAACGGCACCCCGCCCCGCATCGTGGAAGGTACGGCGGTCACCGTGAGCGACGAAGGCAGCGGCATCCCCGAGGAGGCGGTGCCGCGCGTCTTCACCCGCTTCTGGCGCGGCTCCAAGCGCGGCGGTACGGGCCTGGGCCTCTACATCGTCAAGGGCATCGTGGAGGCCCACGGCGGCTCGATCCGCGTCGACCGCGCGCCCGGCGGCGGCGCCCGGTTCCGATTTATCCTGCCCGCCGGGGTGCCCGACTTCATGCTCTGAGAAAGTGCGTGAACGCCAAGCACAGCCTGCTTCGGGATCCCGAGCAGGTCGGACGTCGTTCCCCCCGGACGGGCTTCGCGGCAGCGGTGATACACGCTGCGACTACACTCGACCTTTGGCGTTGGCCCAAAGACCTTGAGCACGGACGAGCAGGAGCACGGGAAAGATAGAGATGTCGGCACCCAACAAGTCGTACGACCCGGTCGAGGTCGAGGCCCTCAAGCCCGAGGTGGTGGAGCAGGCGCGGGACGAGGCGGTCGCCGCGTTCGCCGCCGCCGGCTCCCTGGACGAGCTGAAGCAGGCCAAGGTCGCCCACACCGGCGACCGCTCCGCGCTCTCGCTCGCCAATCGCGAGATCGGGGCCCTGCCCCCGCACGCCAAGGCGGCCGCCGGAAAGCTGATCGGCCAGGCCCGCGGGGCCGTCAACAAGGCCCTCGCCCAGCGGCAGGCCGAGCTGGAGGCGGAGCGGGACGCCCGTGTGCTGGTCGAGGAGGCGGTGGACGTCACGCTGCCGTACGACCGCGCCCCGCGCGGCGCCCGGCACCCGCTGACCACCATGGCCGAGCGCATCGAGGACACCTTCGTCGCGATGGGCTACCAGGTCGCGGAGGGCCCCGAGGTCGAGGCCGAGTGGCTCAACTTCGACGCCCTCAACCTGGGCCCGGACCACCCGGCCCGCTCGATGCAGGACACGTTCTGGGTCCAGGCCCCGGACGGCTCCGCCGACTCCGGCGTGGTGCTGCGCACCCAGACCTCCCCGGTCCAGGCCCGCACCATGCTCGACCGCGAGCCCCCGCTCTACGTGGTCTGCCCCGGCCGGGTCTACCGGACGGACGAGCTGGACGCCACCCACACCCCGGTCTTCCGCCAGGTCGAGGGCCTCGCGGTGGACGAGGGCATCACCTTCGCGGACCTCAAGGGCACCATCGAGGTGCTGGTCGAGAAGCTGATCGGCGGCGGCCTGGAGCTGCGCTGGCGCCCGTCGTACTTCCCGTTCACCGAGCCGAGCGCGGAGATCGACCTCCAGTGCTTCGTGTGCCGCGGCGAGAGCGTCGGCAACCCGGACCGCCCGTGCCGGACCTGCTCCTCCGAGGGCTGGATCGAGCTCGGCGGCTGCGGCGTGGTCAACCCGCGGGTGCTGGTCGCCTGCGGTGTCGACCCGAACCGCTACAGCGGGTTCGCCTTCGGCCTGGGCCTGGAGCGGATCCTGATGAATCGCCACAACGTCGCCGACATGCGCGACATGGTCGAGGGTGACGTCCGCTTCACCCTCCCGTTCGGGATGGAGATCTGATGCGCGTCCCGCTTTCCTGGCTGCGCGAGTACGTCGACCTGCCGGCCGGCGAGACCGGCCGTGACGTCGCGGAGCGCCTGGTCCGGGCCGGCCTGGAGGTCGAGACCGTCGAGCAGATCGGCGCGGACTTCAAGGGCCCGCTGGTGGTCGGCGAGGTGCTCTCCATCGAGGAGCTGTCCGGCTTCAAGAAGCCGATCCGGCACTGCTTCGTGAACGTCGGCGACGCCAACGGCACCGGCGACCCGCAGGAGATCGTCTGCGGTGCGACCAACTTCGCCGTCGGCGACAAGGTCGTGGTCGTGCTCCCGGGCGCCGTCCTGCCCGGCCCGTTCCCGATCGCGGCCCGCAAGACCTACGGCCACACCTCGGCCGGCATGATCTGCTCCGCCCGCGAGCTGGGCATGGGCGACGACCACAACGGCATCATCGTGCTCCCGCCGGAGTACGAGCCCGGCACCGACGCCATCGAGCTGCTCCAGCTCGTCGACGAGGTGCTCGACATCGCCGTCACCCCGGACCGCGGCTACTGCCTGTCCATGCGCGGTGTGGCCCGCGAGGCCGCCGCCGCGTACGGGCTGCCGCTGGCCGACCCGGCGCTGCTCGACGTGCCGCCGGCGAACTCCTTCGGCTACCTGGTGAAGGTCAACGACCAGACCGGCTGCGACCGCTTCGTGGCCCGTACGGTCGTCGGCGTCGACCCGAACGCCAAGTCCCCGATCTGGCTGCAGCGCCGGCTCCAGAAGTCGGGCATCCGCCCGATCTCGCTGACCGTCGACATCACCAACTACGTGATGCTGGAGGTCGGCCAACCGCTGCACGCCTACGACAAGCAGCGCGTGGACGGCCCGATCACGGTCCGCCGGGCGGCGCAGGGCGAGACCCTCACCACCCTCGACGGGGTCGAGCGCAAGCTCTCCGCCGAGGACCTGCTGATCTGCGACAACAGCGGCCCGATCGGCCTGGCCGGCGTGATGGGCGGCGCCTCCACCGAGATCCTCGACCCGGCCGCAGGCCCGGGCACCACCGAGGTGATCATCGAGGCGGCGCACTTCGACGCGGTCGCCATCGCCCGCAGCGCCAAGCGGCACAAGCTGCCCTCCGAGGCGTCCAAGCGCTTCGAGCGCGGCGTCGACCCGGAGGCCACCCGCGCCGCCGCGCAGCGCGCCGTCGACCTGCTGGTCCTGATCGCCGGCGGCACCGCCGAGGCCGGGGTCACCGACATCGCGGCCCCGCACCCGGTGCGGACCATCACCATCGCCGCCGACCTGCCCGACCGGGTGGCCGGCACCGGGTACGGCCGCGAGACCGTCACCCGGCGCCTGCAGGAGATCGGCTGCTCGGTCTCCGGCGCCGACGTCCTGGAGGTCACCCCGCCGACCTGGCGGCCCGACCTCACGGACCCGTACGACCTCGCCGAGGAGGTCATCCGGCTGGAGGGCTACGACAACGTCCCCGCCCGGATGCCCAACGTCCCCCCGGGCAAGGGTCTGACCGAGGCCCAGCGGGTGCACCGTCGGATCGGCGTCGCGCTGGCCGCGGCCGGCTACGTCGAGGTCAACAACTACCCGTTCCTCGGCGAGCCCGCCTTCGAGGCGCTCGGCCTGGAGGCGGACGACCGGCGCCGCCGCACGGTGAAGCTGGTCAACCCGCTGAACGATGAGGAGCCGGCGCTGCGCACCACGCTGCTGCCGGGCCTGCTCGGCGCGCTGCGCCGCAACGTCGGCCGGGGCAACACCGACCTGGCGGTCTTCGAGACCGGCACGGTCTTCCTGCCCAAGGACGAGCTGAGCGTGGCCCCGCGTCCGGCGGTCGACCACCGGCCCAGCGACGAGGAGCTGGCCGCGCTGGACGCCGCGCTGCCGGACCAGCCGCGCCGGATCGCCGTCGCCCTCGCGGGCGAGCGGCTGCCGTCGGGCTGGTGGGGCAAGGGCTCCCAGGCCTCCTGGGCGGACGCCGTCGAGGCGGCCCGCACGGTGGCCCGTGCGGCCGGCGTCGAACTGACCGTCCGGCAGGGCCAGTTGGCGCCGTGGCACCCGGGCCGCTGTGCCGAGCTGCTGGTGGCCGGCACCGACCGGGTGGTCGGCCACGCCGGTGAGCTGCACCCGCGGGTGGTCAAGGCGCTCGGGCTGCCGGCCCGTACCGCCGCGATGGAGATCGACATCGACCTGCTGACGGCGGACGGCGCCGAGCGCGTCAACGGCCCGGCGGTCTCCGGCTTCCCGGTGGCCACCCAGGACGTCGCGCTGATCGTCGACACCGCCGTCCCGGCGGCCGAGGTCGAGGCCGCGCTGCGGGCCGGCGCGGGCGAACTGCTGGAGGCCATCCGGCTGTTCGACGTGTTCACCGGCGAGCAGGTCGGCGAGGGCCGGAAGTCGCTGGCGTACGCGCTGCGCTTCCGCGCGGTCGACCGCACCCTGACCGCCGACGAGGCCACCGCCGCCCGTGAGGCGGCCGTCGCCGAGGCCGTCGCCCGCACCGGCGCGGTGCTGCGCGGCGCCTGACGCGGCAGCGCCCGAGGAGGGCCCCGTCCCGGACCACGCGTCCGGGGCGGGGCCCTCTCCGTTTCCCCGGTGTTGTCCCGGCCGTTTCCCCGGCTCGACCGGACGGTCGCCCGGGCGTCGCGACCCGGCCGCCGGCCCTCAAGATCTCTTGAAGAGGTTCGGTCAAAACCCTTGCGGGAGCCGGGCCGAGAGCGTTTCCTTTTTCTCGTTAGGAAAGTTTCCTAACCCCACGAGGAATCGGAGCGTCCCATGCGCCCTCAGCCCCGTCGTGCCCTCCGCATCGCCCTCGCCGCCGCCCTGGTGGCCGCGCCGCTGACCGTCGCGGCCACCTCGGCGGCCCAGGCCGCCCCGTCGCCCGCCGCCGCCGTCCAGCTCAAGGGCGTCGGGCTGGACGACCCGCACAAGAAGGACATCGCCATGCAGCTGGTGTCCAGCGCGGAGAACTCGTCGCTGGACTGGAAGGCCCAGTACAAGTACATCGAGGACATCAAGGACGGCCGCGGCTACACCGCCGGCATCATCGGCTTCTGCTCCGGCACCGGTGACATGCTGGACCTGGTCCAGCACTACACCGACCTCAAGCCCGGCAACATCCTGGCCAAGTACCTGCCGGCCCTGAAGAAGGTCAACGGCAGCGAGTCGCACGCCGGGCTGGGCTCCGCGTTCGAGAAGGACTGGGCCACCGCCGCCAAGGACACCGTCTTCCAGCAGGCCCAGAACGACGAGCGCGACCGGGTGTACTTCAACCCCGCCGTCAACCAGGCCAAGAGCGACGGCCTGCGCGCGCTCGGCCAGTTCGCCTACTACGACGCCATCGTCATGCACGGCCCGGGCAACAGCTCGGACAGCTTCGGCGGCATCCGCGCCGCCGCCCTGAAGAAGGCCAAGACCCCCGCCCAGGGCGGCGACGAGGCCACCTACCTCAAGGCCTTCCTGGACGCCCGCAAGGTGGTCATGAAGAAGGAGGAGGCGCACTCCGACACCAGCCGGGTCGACAGCGAGCAGCTGGTCTTCCTCAACGCCAAGAACTTCGACCTCAACCCGCCGCTGAAGTGGAAGGTCTACGGCGACAGCTACGCCATCAACAGCTGACGCCGGCACGGCGAAAGGGCCCGGCGGCTGGTTCACAGCCGCCGGGCCCCGCCGTTCGGTCGCGCCGGGGTGTCAGGCGCTCGCGGTGTAGTCGTAGAAGCCCCGGCCGGACTTGCGGCCCAGCAGGCCCGCGTCGACCATCCGGGAGAGCAGCGGGGGAGCGGCGTACAGCGGCTCCTTGTACTCGTCGTACATCGACTCGGCGATCGAGACGATGGTGTCCAGGCCGATCAGGTCGCACAGCCGCAGCGGGCCCATCGGGTGGGCACAGCCGGCCTCCATGCCCTTGTCGATGTCGGAGGCGGTGGCCACGCCCGTCTCGAACATCCGCACCGCGGACAGCAGGTACGGCACCAGCAGCGCGTTGACCACGAAGCCGGCCCGGTCGCGGGCGCGGATCGGCTCCTTGCCGAGCACCTGGGAGGCGAAGGCCTCGACCCGCTCGGTGGTGGTCGCCGAGGTGGTCAGGGTCGGGATGACCTCGACCAGCTTCTGCACCGGCGCCGGGTTGAAGAAGTGCAGGCCGATCACCTGCTCCGGGCGGGTGGTGGCGGCGGCCAGCTTCACGATCGGGATCGAGGAGGTGTTGGAGGCGAGGATCGCGTCGCGGCGCTCGACCACCCGGTCCAGGGTCTCGAAGATCTTGACCTTGATGTCCTCGCGCTCGGCGACGGCCTCGACCACCAGGTCGCGGTCGGCGAAGTCGGAGAGCTCGACGGTGAAGGACAGCCGGGCCAGCGCCTCGTCCCGCTGCTCGGGGCTCAGCTTGCCCCGCTTGACCGCCGTCTCCAGGGAGTTGGTCAGCCGGGTGCGGCCGAACTCCAGCGCCTCACCGCTGGCCTCCGACACCAGGACGTCCAGCCCGGCCCGGGCGAAGACCTCGGCGATGCCCGACCCCATCAGACCGCAGCCGATCACTCCGACGCGCGCGATGTCACTCACTCAGTTGCCCTTCGACGGTGCTGGGGGTCGCCCAGCTTCGGGTGGCCCAGCGAGCTGCTGGACGACGGGCCGGTGTGCCGGAATGGGTGCACCGGTCACCGCCCCGACGACGTTACTACTCCGTACCGGCCAGTAGGTCACCCCCTCCCCGGCGTAGTGCCAGGGTCGGGCTTCACCCGAACGAGTGAGGCAGTGGCCCCGGACCCGTGTGCCCGGGGCCCGCTCCGCCCGGCTGCCGACAGAATGCCGCAGACGGGGCCGGGGGCGGACGCGGACAGGGCCGGGGACGTGAAGGGAGCACAGGGTGTCGACGGGATCGCTCGCAGGACAGGTCGCCCTGATCACCGGCGCGGGCCGGGGCATCGGCCGGGAGCTCGCCATCGGCCTGGCCGCCGAGGGGATGTCCGTCGGCCTGGTCGGCCGCACCCACGAGACGCTGACCGACACGCTCAAGGAGTGCGTCAAGCGCGGCTCCCGGGGCGTCGCGGTGACCGCCGACGTCACCCGCCCCGGCTCGGTGCGCGAGGCCGTCCGGCTGGTCGAGCGCGACCTCGGGCCGATCGACCTGCTGGTCAACAACGCCGGCCTGGTCGACCGCGCCGAGGTGCCGATCTGGGAGACCGACGCGAACCAGTGGTGGCAGGTGATCGAGACCAACCTGCGCGGCCCCTACAACCTGCTGCGCTGCGTGCTCCCCGGCATGGTCGCCCGCCGGAGCGGCCGGGTGGTCAACCTCAACTCCGGCTTCGCGCTGCGCCCGGACGGCAACTACACCGCGTACGCCACGTCCAAGGGCGCGCTGCTCCAGCTCTCCGACAACATGGCGGACTCGCTCGCGCGCAACGGCGTCGTGGTCCTCGACGTCAGCCCGGGCGCGGTGGCCACCGACATGACCGCCGGGATGCCGATGTTCAAGGAGACGACGACCTGGGGCTCCATCCCGTACATGGTCGCGGTCACCGTGGACGCCGCCCGGGGCCGCTTCGACGGACTGCACGGGCGGTTCATCCACGCCGGCCGGGACGACCTGGAGGAGCTGGTCAACCGGGCGGACGCGATCCGCGCCGCGGACGCCCGTACGCTGCGGCTGCGCCCGTACAAGGACGACGATCCGATGGTCTGACCTGGGGCGTTCCCTGGGGCCCGTCAGACCGGTCCCGGGTGCTCAGGCGCAGAGCTGGCTGGCGGTCACCGGCTTGAGCCCCGCCTTGGCCAGGCCGTCCAGGACACCGGGCATCGCGTCCACCGTGCACTGGTGCCCCATGTGCAGCGCCACCACCGAGCCGCCGCGCACCGAGTTCAGCACCCGGCGCTGCAGCTCGGCCGCCGAGGGGTCGTTGTAGTCGCGCGGGTCGACGTCGAAGGACAGCACGTGCTCGTACCCGACCGCCTTGGCCTGCTCGCGCACCATCGGGGTGGCGTACTGCGCGGCGGAGGGCCGGAACCAGCGGCCGATCGAGCCGGTGAGCCGCTGCAGGCGCTCCGCGCACTGGGCGATCTCGGCGCGCGCCTGGTCCGGTGTCATGGCGGAGATGTTGAGGTGGTTCTGGGTGTGGTTGCCCAGCTCGTGGCCGCCGTCCAGGATCCGCCGGGCCATCTGCGGCTGCTGGTCGAGCCAGCTGCCGACGACCATCACGGTCAGCTTGGCGCCGCGCTGCTCGGCGATCTCCAGCAGGGCGGTGGCCAGCTTCGGGTCGCCGCTGCCGTGGACGGTGAGCGCCACGTTCTTCCCGGTGCGCGGCCCGTACGCGACCTCGACCGGGGTGCCGGGCGCGAGCGGCGGCAGCGCGGGCGGGGCCGGCGGGGCGCTGGGCTGGGCGGCGGCCGCGGCGGCGGTCGGCTCGGCGTCGGGCCGGGGCTCCGCCGGGGCGGTGGGCTCGGGGGAGGCCGGGCCCTCGCCGCCGTTCCAGGCCGGGTCGGTGGTGTGCTGCGGGTCCACCGTGCCGGGGTGCGCGGCGAGCGCCCCCGGGTCGGCCCGGCGGAGCGTGCCGGTGCCGCAGGCAGCCAGCAGCCCCCCGGTGGCGGCGAGGGCGGCGAGTCGGGCGGTGGTGCGCAGCACGCTGCGGCGGTCGGCAGTCATCGGCAGCCAGCATAGAGAGGACGGCTCGGGCGGGCGATCCGGGCCGAGCGTCCGGACCCTTCTTGACGTGCACACACTCCGTCACCGGGTGTTGCGTAAACCTGAACTCCCGCTGTTTCCACGGCGTGTCCTTGGATACGATCACCGCGCACCGCGTGAGGACGGGCGGTGGCCGAACTCTTCCGGCATGGCGCATTGGGGGCGGACAGGATGTACGAGGACAGCGCGGCGACCGGCCGGAGCACGGACACCGAGTGGGACTGGGGCAGGACCGGCGACTGGCAGCCGCCGAGCGAGCTGGACACCGGCGTCCCGCACACCGCCCGGATGTACGACTACTACCTCGGCGGCAAGGACAACTTCGAGGCCGACCGCAAGGCCGCCCAGGCCGCGATAGCCGCCTACCCCGCGCTGCCGCTGCTGGCCCGCACCAACCGGCAGTTCCTCGGCCGCGCGGTGGAGTACGTGGCGGGCCGGGGCGTGCGCCAGTTCGTCGACATCGGCACCGGCATCCCGGCGGTCGGCTCCACCAGCGAGGTCGCCCAGCGGGTCGCCCCGGACGCCCGGGTGGTGTACGTGGACAACGACCCGATCGTCGCCACCCACGCCCGCGCCCTGCTGGCCGGCCACCCCGCCGGGCACACCTCGGTGATCGAGGCCGACCTGCGCGACCCGGCCACGATCCTCGGCCACCCCGGGCTGGCCGGCGCCGTCGACCTCTCCCAGCCGGTCGCGCTGATGCTGGTCGCCGTCCTGCACTTCATCCGCGACGAGGAGGGCGCCCAGCAGATCGTCCGCACCCTGCGCGACGCGCTCGCCCCCGGCAGCGCGCTGATCCTCTCCCACGGCAGCCCCGACTTCGCCTCCCGCGAGAGCGCCGCCGAGGGCACTCGCATCTACCGCAGCGCCAGCGCCCCGCTCGTGCTGCGCCCGCGCTCCGGCGTCGAGCCCTTCTTCGGCGACTTCGACTTCGTCGGCCCCGGGCTCGTCCAGCTCCCGCTCTGGCGCCCCGTCGCGGGCCACGTGCCGACCTCCGAACTCCCCGAGGGCTGGCAGGACGTCTCCGCGTACGCCGGCGTCGCCTTCAAGCGGTAGTCGTCCGCTTGGAACGGCAGCCGTCCGCTTCGAGCGGCAGCCGTTCGCGCGCCCGGTCCCGGCGCCTCCCTCCTACGCCGGGACCGGACCGTCGAAGGCTACGGAACCCCACTGACAGCCCCTCACCCCCGCGGCTACCCTGCGGCGTGACCACCACCGCCCTGCCGCCGCTGCCCGCCGACGTCGCCGAACTGCTGCGGGCCGTCGACGCCCCGCCCCGCCTGGTCGCCCACCTCGCGCTGGTGCACCGGGTCGCCGAGGAGATCGCCGGGTTCTGCGCCCGCGAAGGCCTGGCCTTCGACCGCGCGGCCGTCCTCTACGGCGCCGCCACCCACGACATCGGCAAGACCGTCCACCCCGAGGAGCTCTCCGCCCCCGGCTCCCGGCACGAGCCCGCCGGGTACGCCCTGCTGCTCGCCCACGGCGTCCCCGAGCACCTCGCCCGCTTCGCCCGCACCCACGCGAGCTGGGACGAGCCCGGCACCACCGTCGAGGACCTGCTGGTCGGCCTGGCCGACAAGGCCTGGAAGAACAAGCGGGTCCAGGACCTGGAGGACCTGGTCGTCGACCGCCTCGCCGCCGCCGGCGGGAAGGAGCGGTGGGAGGCCTTCCTCGCCCTGGACGACCTGCTCACCCGGATCGGCGAGGACGCCCCGCGCCGGCTCGCCGTCCAGGCCGCCCACCCGGTACGGACCGGGTGAAAACGGCGCGACAGGCCCGGCCGGCCGGTGTTAGCGTCCGCGGCATGGAACCCCTGAGCGAGAACGAGATCCGCGCGTCCTTCGTCAACTGCTCCAAGGGCGAGGCCCGTCGGCTCCACCTGCCCCGGGGTCTGGCCGAACTGCCCTGGGAGCAGCTGGACTTCCTCGGCTGGCGGGACCAGGGCGCGCCCGACCGGGCGTACCTGGTGGCGCCGTACGAGGGCGAGCCGGTCGGCGTGACGCTGCGCTCCTCGGTGATCCGGCGCAGCCTGACCAAGACCAACGTGTGCTCGCTGTGCATCACCGCGCACGCCGGGTCGGGGGTCGCGCTGCTCGCCGCCCGCCGGGCCGGGGCGGCCGGGCGCGAGGGCAACACGGTCGGCACGTACATCTGCGCCGACCTGGCCTGCTCGCTCTACGTGCGCGGGCTGAAGAAGTCCACGCTGGTCACCCGGCCCGACGAGTCGCTGCCGCTGGAACTGCAGATCGACCGTACGGTGGGCAACCTCGGCGGCTTCCTCGCCAAGGTGCTCGCCACCGCGGACGTCGCGTAGCGGCTCCGCGCCGCTCAGTGCCCGCGCAGCTGGTCCAGGTCGCGGCGCTCCCGCTTGGTCGGCCGCCCGGCCCCGCGGTCCCGCGTCCCGGCCGCCGCGACGAACTCGCGCGGCGGCCGCGGCGGGCTGTTGTCGACCAGGCACTCCGCCGCGACGACGGCGCCGACCCGCTTGCGGATCAGCTTGCTCACCACCACGACCCGTTCGTGGCCCTCCTCGCGGAGCCGCACCTCGTCCCCGGGCTTCAGCGTCTGGGCGGGCTTGGCCCGCTCGCCGTTCACCCGGACGTGCCCGGCCCGGCAGGCGGCCGCCGCCAGCGCCCGCGTCTTGACCAGCCGGACCGACCAGATCCAGCTGTCCACCCGCACGCTTCCCTCGTGTTCAGCCATCCTGGGAGCCTACCCAAGGACGGCCTGCCCGCCCGCGGGCGGCGCCTCCTGGATCGCCCAGCCGTTCCCGTCCGGGTCGTTGAAGAACAGGAAGTTGTTCCACGCCTCGCCGTGCCCGTCCACCCGGGCCCCGGCCACGAAGTGCTGGACCGGGCTGACCTGCACACCGCGGGCCACCAGTTCGGCGTGCGCCTTCTCGATGTCCGGCACCACCAGCTGGAGTCCCTTGACCGATCCGGGCGGCGAGTCGATCACCCCCTTGCCCACCACGATGGAGCAGGCCGAACCCGGGGGCGTCAACTGGATCACCCGGATCCCGTCCCGCAACAGGGTGTCGTGGTCGACGGTGAACCCGGCCTGCTCCTCGTAGAAGAGCTTCGAGCGGTCCACGTCGGAGACCGGGACCACCACGACTTCGAGTTTCCACTCCATCGCCCTCACCTCTCTCGGCCGGGCCCTTCCAGTATCCGTCCGTAACCGCCCCCGGGACCGTCGGATAGCCTGAGAACACGATGAATCCCCAGACCACGCCCGCCGCGACCCCGCCGGACACCTCCTTCACCACCCCGTGGGGCGCCTTCGCGCTCACCCGCTTCCCCGAGGACCCGCGCGAGCGGCTGCGGGCCTGGGACGCCGCCGACGAGTACCTGCTGCGCCACCTCGCGGGCGAGGCCGACAGCGCGGCCGGCACCGCGACGGAGCTGGCCGGCCGGACGGTCGCCGTCCTCGGCGACCGCTGGGGCGCGCTGACCACCGCGCTCGCCGAGTACCGGCCGGTCCAGATCACCGACTCCCACCTCGGCCGGCAGGCCACCCTGGCCAACCTGGCCCGGGCCGGCGCCGCCGTCGACGAGTCCCGGCTGCTCACCACCCGTGACACCCCGCCGGAGCGGATCGACGTGCTGCTGGTGCGCGTGCCCAAGAGCCTGGCCCTGCTGGAGGACCAGCTGCACCGGCTCGCCCCCGCCGTCCACGAGGGCACCGTGGTGATCGGCACCGGCATGGTCACCGAGATCCACACCTCCACGCTCCGGCTCTTCGAGCGGATCCTCGGCCCGACCCGCACCTCGCTGGCCGCCCGCAAGGCCCGGCTGGTCTTCTGCACCCCGGACCGGGCGCTGGACCCCGGCCCCAACCCGTGGCCGCACCGCTACGCGCTGCCGCAGGACATCGGCCCCGCCTCCGGCCGTACGGTCGTCAACCACGCGGGCACCTTCTGCGCCGACCGGCTCGACATCGGCACCCGCTTCCTCCTCGCCCACCTGCCCGTCCCCGCCCCCGGCGCCCGGGTGGTGGACCTCGGCTGCGGCAACGGCGTGGTCGGTACGGCCGCCGCGCTGGCCGGGCCCGGCGCGGAGCTGGTGTTCGTGGACGAGTCGCACCAGGCGGTGGCCTCCGCCGAGGAGACCTTCCGCGCCAACCTGGGCCCGGACGCCCCGGCCGAGTTCCTGGCCGCCGACGCCCTGGCCCGGGACGTGGTCGCCCCCGGTTCGGTGGACCTGGTGCTCAACAACCCGCCGTTCCACTCCCACCAGGCCACCACCGACGCCACCGCCTGGCGGATGTTCACCGGCGCCAAGCGGGCGCTGCGCCCCGGGGGCGAGCTCTGGGTGGTCGGCAACCGCCACCTCGGCTACCACGTCAAGCTGCGCCGCCTCTTCGGCAACTGCCAACTCGTCGCCGGGAACCCCAAGTTCGTGGTGCTGCGGGCCGTCAAGCGCTGACCCGGGCACCCCGCCCCGGCGGGGGTCCGGCGCAACCTCCTTGCATGAATTTTCCGTCACGCGTATATTCATGCCAAGACTAAGGAGGAACGCCATGGCATTGCGAGTCGCCGTCGCCGGCGCGAGCGGTTACGCGGGCGGCGAGGTGCTGCGCCTGCTGCTCGGCCACCCGGAGATGGAGATCGGGGCGCTGACCGGCGGCTCGAACGCGGGCACCAGGCTGGGCCAGCTCCAGCCGCACCTCCGCCCGCTCGCCGACCGCGTCCTCGAGGCCACCACCCCCGAGGTGCTGGCCGACCACGACGTGGTGTTCCTGGCCCTGCCGCACGGTCAGTCCGCCGCCGTCGCCGAGGAGCTCGGCCCGAACGTCCTGGTGATCGACTGCGGCGCCGACTTCCGGCTCAAGGCCGCCGCCGACTGGGAGCAGTTCTACGGCACCGCGCACGCCGGTACCTGGCCCTACGGCCTGCCCGAACTCCCCGGCCACCGCGCCGCGTTGAAGGGCAGCAACCGGATCGCCGTACCCGGCTGCTACCCGACGGCCGTCTCCCTGGCGCTGTTCCCCGCCTACGCCGCGCAGCTCGCCGAGCCGGAGGCCGTGGTGGTCGCCGCCTCCGGCACCTCCGGCGCCGGCAAGGCCGCCAAGCCGCACCTGCTGGGCAGCGAGGTGATGGGCAGCGTCAGCCCGTACGGCGTCGGCGGCGTCCACCGGCACACCCCGGAGATGGCGCAGAACCTCTCCCCGGTCGCGGGCGAGCCGGTCACCGTCTCCTTCACCCCCACCCTCGTCCCGATGCCGCGCGGCATCCTCGCCACCTGCTCGGCCAAGGCCAGGCCCGGGGTGACGGCCCGGAGCCTGCGCGCCGCCTACACCGAGGCGTTCGCGGACGAGCCCTTCGTCCACCTGCTGCCCGAGGGGCAGTGGCCGCAGACCAGCAGCGTCTACGGCGCCAACACCGCCCTGGTCCAGGTCGCCCTGGACACCGCCGCCGGGCGGATCATCGCGATCAGCGCGATCGACAACCTGGTCAAGGGCACCGCCGGCGGCGCGGTGCAGAGCATGAACATCGCCCTGGGCCTGCCCGAGGAGCTCGGCCTGCCCGTGAACGGAGTCGCACCGTGAGCAAGAGCACCAACGTCGGAGTGACCGCCGCCAAGGGTTTCCGGGCCGCCGGTGTGACCGCTGGCATCAAGGCCTCCGGCACCCCCGACCTCGCCCTGGTGGTCAACGACGGCCCCTCGCTCGCCGCGGCCGGCGTCTTCACCGCCAACCGGGTCAAGGCCGCGCCGGTGCTCTGGTCCGAGCAGGTCCTCAAGGGCGGCCAGGTGTCCGCCGTCGTCCTCAACTCCGGTGGCGCCAACGCCTGCACCGGCCCGCTCGGCTTCCAGGACACCCACGCCACCGCGGAGAAGGCCGCCGCGGAGCTGGGCCTCAACGCGGGCGAGGTCGCCGTCGCCTCCACCGGCCTGATCGGCGTCCGGCTGCCGATGGACCTCCTGCTGCCCGGCGTCGCCCTGGCCGCCGGCGCGCTCGGCGAGGACGGCGGCGAGGCCGCCGCGATCGCCATCAAGACCACCGACACCGTGCACAAGACCGCCGAGTACACCAGCCCGGCCGGCTGGACGGTCGGCGGCATGGCCAAGGGCGCGGGCATGCTCGCCCCGAGCCTCGCCACCATGCTGGTCGTCCTCACCACCGACGCCGACCTGGACAGCGCCGCCCTGGACGACGCGCTGCGCGGCGCCACCCGCACCACCTTCGACCGGATCGACTCCGACGGCTGCATGTCGACCAACGACACCGTGCTGCTGCTCGCCTCCGCCGCCTCCGGCACCGTCCCGGACCGGGCCGAGTTCGCCGAGGCCGTCCGCACGGTCAGCGCCGACCTGGCCCGCCAGCTGATCGGCGACGCCGAGGGCGCGAGCAAGGAGATCCGGATCGACGTCACCGGCGCCGCCACCGAGGACGACGCGGTCGAGGTCGCCCGGACGATCAGCCGCAACAACCTGCTCAAGTGCGCCATCCACGGCGAGGACCCCAACTGGGGCCGGGTGCTGGCCGCGATCGGCACCACCTCCGCCGCCTTCGACCCGGACGGGCTGGACGTCGCCATCAACGGCGTCTGGGTCTGCAGGTCCGGCGGCGTCGGCGAGGACCGCGACCTGGTCGACATGAAGGGCCGCGAGGTCGTCATCACCGCGAACCTCAACGCCGGTACGGCGGGCGCCACGCTGTGGACCAACGACCTGACGGCCGACTACGTCCACGAGAACAGCGCCTACTCGACCTGATCCGCGCCGCTCCACCCGAGCCCGCCTGATCCGCGACATCCCCCCGGCCCGCGGCCGGGGGGACCCCCATCGACGAGGGAAACCCGTGCAGATCGCACCCAAGGGCGAACAGGCCCGCAACAACACCGCGTTGCCCAAGGCCATGACGCTGATCGAGGCGCTGCCGTGGCTGGAGCGCTTCCACGGCAAGACCGTCGTGATCAAGTTCGGCGGCAACGCCATGGTGGACGACGGCCTCAAGTCCGCCTTCGCCCAGGACGTCGTCTTCCTGCGCTACGCCGGGCTGCACCCCGTCGTGGTGCACGGCGGCGGCCCCCAGATCAGTGCCCAACTCGACCGGCTGGGCCTGGAGTCGAGCTTCACCAACGGCCTGCGGGTCACCACCCCGGAGACCATGGACGTGGTCCGGATGGTGCTGGCCGGCCAGGTGCAGCGCGAGCTGGTCGGCCTGCTCAACGAGCACGGCCCGTTCGCGGTCGGCATGACCGGCGAGGACGCCCACACCATGACGGCGGTCAAGCGCTACGCCGTGGTGGACGGCGAGCAGGTCGACATCGGCCTGGTCGGCGACATCGTCAACATCGAGGCCGGCGCCGTGAAGGCGATGATCGCCGACGGCCGCATCCCGGTCATCTCCTCGATCGCCCGCGGCACCGACGGCCACGTCTACAACATCAACGCCGACACCGCCGCCTCCGCCCTCGCGGTCGCGCTCGGCGCCGAGATGCTCGTCGTCCTCACCGACGTCGAGGGCCTCTACAAGGACTGGCCGGAATCCGACGACGTGATCAGCCAGCTCAGCGCGAGCGAGCTGGAGGAGCTGCTGCCCGAGCTGGCCAGCGGCATGCTCCCCAAGATGGAGGGCTGCCTGCGGGCCGTCCGCTCCGGCGTGGGCACCGCCCGCGTCCTGGACGGCCGGGTCCAGCACAGCCTGCTGCTGGAGATCTTCACCGACGAGGGCATCGGCACGATGGTCGTGCCGGACGACGAAACGACCGTGACCGGGGGACTGGCATGAGCGGCACGACTGGCACCGACAGCACGACCGGCGCGACGGGTGCGACGAGTACGACGGGTACGACCCACAACGAGCAGCTCGCCGAGCGCTGGCAGCACGCCTTCACCGACAACTACGGCACCCCCCGCATCCCGCTGGTGCGCGGCGAGGGCAGCAAGCTCTGGGACGCCGACGGCAAGGAGTACACCGACCTGCTCGGCGGCATCGCCGTCAACGCCCTCGGCACCGCCCACCCGGCCGTCGTCGAGGCGGTGAGCCGGCAGATCGCCACCCTGGGCCACGTCTCCAACCTCTTCATGGCCGAGCCCACCATCGCGCTCGCCGAGCGGCTGCTGGAGCTGGACGGCCGCCCGGGCGGCCGGGTGTTCTTCTGCAACTCCGGCGCCGAGGCCAACGAGGCTGCCTTCAAGATCAGCCGGCGGACCGGCCGCACCCACCTGGTCGCCCTCCAGGGCGCGTTCCACGGCCGCACCATGGGAGCCCTCGCGCTCACCGGCCAGCCCGCCAAGCAGGACCCGTTCCGCCCGCTGCCCGGCGACGTCACCCACGTCCCGCTCGGCGACGTCGAGGCGCTGCGCGCGGCCGTCACCACCGAGACGGCCGCCGTCTTCCTGGAGCCCGTCCAGGGCGAGAACGGCGCGATCCCGCTGCCCGAGGGCTACCTGAAGGCGGCCCGCGAGATCACCCGGGCCACCGGCACCCTGCTGGTCCTGGACGAGATCCAGACCGGCGTCGGCCGCACCGGCCACTGGTTCGCCCACCAGGCGGACGAGGGCGTGGAGCCGGACGTGGTCACCCTGGCCAAGGCGCTCGGCGGCGGCCTGCCGATGGGCGCGGTGCTCGCCTTCGGGCCGGCCGCCGAGCTGCTCACCCCCGGCCAGCACGGCACCACCTTCGGCGGCAACCCGGTGGCCGCCGCGGCCGGGCTCGCGGTGCTGGACACCATCGAGTCCGAGGGCCTGCTGGAGCACGTCCGCAAGCTCGGCGAGCGGCTGCGGCAGGGCGTCGAGGCGCTCGGCGACCCGCTGGTCTCGCACGTGCGCGGGGCGGGCCTGCTGCTCGGCATCGTGCTCACCGAGCCGGTCTCGGCGCAGGTCCAGGCCGCCGCGCAGGAGGCGGGCTTCCTGGTCAACGCGGCCGTCCCGGACGCCGTCCGGCTGGCCCCGCCGCTGGTGCTGACCGAGCAGGAGGCGGACGCCTTCCTGGCCGCGCTGCCGGGCATCCTCCGGACGGTGCGCGAGGGCGCCCCGGCCGATGCGAATTGACCGTCGTCCGGGAGAATAATCACATGACCGCTTCCCACTCCGGCCCGTCCGCCGCAGGCCCGACGCCGCAGGTCCCGCAGACCCGCACCGCGCGCCACCGGCGGATCGTGGACCTGCTCACCCGCCAGCCCGTGCGTTCGCAGAGCCAGCTCGCCAAGCTGCTCGCCGACGACGGACTCGTGGTCACCCAGGCCACCCTCTCCCGGGACCTGGACGAGCTGGGCGCGGTCAAGATCCGCAACCGGGACGGCGCGCTGATCTACGCCGTCCCGGCCGAGGGCGGCGACCGCACGCCGCGCGCGCCGATGGGCGAGTCGGCCAGTGAGGGCCGGATGGCCCGGCTGGCCGGCGAGCTCATGGTCTCCGCGACGGCCTCCGGCAACCTGGTGGTGCTGCGCACCCCGCCGGGCGCCGCCCAGTTCCTGGCCTCGGCGATCGACCAGGCCGAGGTGTTCGAGATCATCGGCACCATCGCCGGCGACGACACCGTCCTGCTGATCAGCCGGGACCCGGCCGGCGGGCAGGCGCTCGCCGACCACCTCATGCAACTCGCCCAGGCGAAGGCGCAGTAGCACCTCGAACGCGCGAAACCCCGGCCGACGGAGACCGTCCGGCCGGGGTTTTGTGTTTCATACGGCGTCGTGCATACTTATGCCACCCACTGCACATGCATGAAGGAGCCACCGCGATGACCGCCGAGCAGTCCTCCGACGTCCGCCTCTGGGGTGCGCGCTTCGCCGACGGCCCGTCCGAGGCGCTGGCCAGGCTCTCGGCCTCGGTCCACTTCGACTGGCGCCTCGCGCCGTACGACATCGCCGGCTCCAAGGCCCACGCCCGGGTCCTGCACAAGGCCGGCCTGCTCTCCGACGAGGAGCTGGCCGGCATGCTGGCCGGCCTGGACGAGCTGCTCGCCGACGTCGAGGCGGGCACCTTCACCGGCACCGTCGCCGACGAGGACGTGCACACCGCCCTGGAGCGCGGCCTGCTGGAGCGCCTCGGCCCCGACCTCGGCGGCAAGCTGCGGGCCGGGCGCTCGCGCAACGACCAGATCGCCACCCTGTTCCGGATGTACCTGCGGGACCACGCGAAGACCATCGGCGGCCTGCTGCTCGACCTCCAGCAGGCCCTGGTCGGCCTCGCCGAGGCGCACCCGGACACCGCGATGCCCGGCCGCACCCACCTCCAGCACGCCCAGCCGGTGCTCTTCGCCCACCACGTCCTCGCGCACGTGCAGGCCCTCGGCCGGGACGCCGAGCGGCTGCGCCAGTGGGACGCCCGCACCGCCGTCTCGCCGTACGGCTCCGGCGCGCTGGCCGGCTCCTCGCTCGGCCTCGACCCGCAGGCCGTCGCCGCCGACCTCGGCTTCGAGGGCGGCTCGGTCGGCAACTCCATCGACGGCACCGCCTCGCGCGACTTCGTCGCCGAGTTCGCCTTCGTGACCGCGATGGTCGGCATCAACCTCTCCCGGATCGCGGAGGAGGTGATCATCTGGAACACCAAGGAGTTCGGCTTCATCACGCTGCACGACGCCTTCTCCACCGGCTCCTCGATCATGCCGCAGAAGAAGAACCCGGACATCGCCGAGCTCGCCCGGGGCAAGTCCGGCCGGCTGATCGGCAACCTGACCGGCCTGCTGGCCACCCTCAAGGCGCTGCCGCTCGCCTACAACCGGGACCTCCAGGAGGACAAGGAGCCGGTCTTCGACTCCTGCGACACGCTGGAGGTGCTGCTGCCCGCGTTCACCGGGATGATGGCCACCCTCACCGTGCACCGGGAGCGGCTGGAGGAGCTGGCCCCGGCCGGCTTCTCGCTCGCCACCGACATCGCCGAGTGGCTGGTCAAGCAGGGCGTGCCGTTCCGGGTCGCGCACGAGGTGGCCGGCGCCTGCGTCAAGGTCTGCGAGGCCGAGGGCATCGAGCTGTCCGACCTGACGGACGAGCAGTTCGCCGCGATCTCCGGGCACCTGACGCCCGAGGTGCGCTCGGTGCTCAGCGTCCACGGCGCCATCGCCTCCCGCGACGGGCGCGGCGGAACGGCCCCCTCGGCGGTCGCGGTCCAGCTCGCCGAGGTGAAGGCGGACCTGGCGCGGCAGCAGGAGTGGGCGCGGGGCTGATCCCGGACGGCGGGGCCGGTCCCGGACGAGGGGCCGAGCCCCCGCGACGGGGCCGATCCCCGGCGCGACGGGGGAGGGGCGCGGCGGTCCGACCGGCGCGCCCCTCCCGCGTCCGTGCCCCGGCCCGGGCGTAACCGGCCCCGCCCCGGGCCGTCATGCACGGTGTGTGCACCGCCCTCCCCTTCGCCCCCTCCGCCGAGGACGTCTACCTCGACGAGTGTCGCCGCCGCGCGGTCCGCGAGACCGTCGCCGCCCTGCCCGGCCGCTGTCCGCAGCTGATGGCCGCGCTCGCCGAGGATCCGCCGCCCACCTACCGTGAGCTCTCCGAGCGGCTCGGCATGCCGCGCGGCTCGATCGGCCCCACCCGCTCCCGCTGCCTGGCCTGCCTGCGGATGCTGCTCCACACCGAGCGCTACCCCTGAGCGCAAGCCCGTGCGACCGAGCGGAACGTGTGCGGCACGGGAGGTGACCCTCCTCACGTCCGCCCCCGCGAAGGTTGAGGGAAGCTGACACCCGGGTAGAGCGCTGGCGAACGCAGCCCTTGACGGTGGCGCGATCACTCGGATACTGAGCGTGAGCGCGCCTACCCTCCGCGCGCCGCGCACGACGACTGGGGAGGCCCCTCCACATGGGCATGAGCGTGATCATCTCGGCCGCGGAGGCCGAGGACGCGGAGCAGATCCTCAAGCTCCAGTACCTCGGCTACCAGCCCGAGGCCGAGCTGTACGGCGACTGGGCGATCGAGCCCCTGACGCAGAGCCTGGAGAGCCTGCGCGCCGAACTGTCCGAGCAGCACTTCCTGGTCGCCCGGCTGGGCGACGAGGTGGTCGGCACCGTCCGCGGCCACGTCGGCGCCGACGGCGTCGGCCGGATAGGGCGCCTGGTGGTCCATCCGCGGATGCAGCGCCACGGCCTCGGCGGCCGCCTGCTGGACGCGCTGGAGCGCCGCCTGGCCCAGGACGGCCGGGTGAGCGCCTACCGGCTGTTCACCGGCCACCGCAGCCTGGGCAACCTGCGGCTGTACGCTCGGCAGGGGTACCGTCAGACCCGGGTCGAGCAGGTCAGCACCCGGCTGAGCTTCGTCCACCTGGAGAAGGCGGCCGCCGAGCCGCTCGCCGCGACGGCCTGAGCCCGCCGCCCCCGCGCTTTCCCGGCGCCGCCACCATCCGGACCACCGGTGGCGGCGCCGAGCCGTATCCGCGCTGGTCAACGGTGGTGAGTGTCCGCAATGCGGACAGCTTCGGGAAACAATTGGGCAGGAATCAACCCATCTGTTTTACTGGCTCACATGACTGCGACGACGAACTGGACCCCCACCGGCACCCTGCCGGCAGGTGAGCGTGCCATGTGTCGTCGAATGTGTCACTGCTGAGGGCCACCGCCCCCGGCGCCCCGCTGAGGGCGCCTCCTCCTCGCGCCCCGAAGCGAGACTCCGGCGCCGCTCCCGCCCGTGCGAGCGCGCCCCTCCTCCCGGACCCCTCCCTTTGCCGTGCCCGCCGACCCGCGGGCCCGGGTGACTCGTTAGGGCCACGCCGTCGCGCGGCCCGGCCGTCCAGCGGCCACGATCAAGGGGCGGCAGGTCCGGACCCTCCCGGCGCAGCGCCGTAACGCCGCCGCCGGCCGCAAGCCGGTCGGGCGGTCGGACCACGCCGCCCGCCCCCGACCCACGGAAAGCCGCTGTGATCACCACCACGGACCTGACGAAGGTCTACCGTTCCCGAGGCCGCGAGGTGACCGCCCTCGCCGGTGTCGACCTGCACGTCCGCCCGGGCGAGGTCTACGGAGTCGTCGGCACCAGCGGTGCCGGCAAGTCCACCCTCATCCGCTGCGTGAACATGCTGGAGCGCCCGACCTCCGGCACGGTCACCGTGGACGGGGTCGAGCTGACCGCGCTGTCCGGCGGCGAGAACCGGGCCGGCCGCGAACTGCGCGAGGCCCGCCGCCGGATCGGCATGGTCTTCCAGCACTTCAACCTGCTCTCCTCGCGGACGGTGCAGCAGAACGTCGAGCTCCCGCTGGAGATCGTCGGCCTGGACCGCACCGAGCGCCGCCGCAAGGCCGCCGAGCTGCTGGAGCTGGTCGGCCTCGGCGACAAGGCCCGCAGCTACCCCAACCAGCTCTCCGGCGGCCAGAAGCAGCGCGTCGGCATCGCCCGCGCACTGGCCGGCGACCCGAAGGTGCTGCTCTCCGACGAGGCCACCTCGGCGCTCGACCCGGAGACCACCCGCTCGATCCTCAAGCTGCTGCGCGACCTCAACCAGCAGCTGGGCCTCACCGTCCTGCTGATCACCCACGAGATGGACGTCATCAAGTCCGTCTGCGACTCCGCCGCCCTGATGCGCGGCGGCCGGGTGGTGGAGTCCGGCGAGCTGACCGACCTGCTGGCCAAGCCCGGCTCGGAGCTGGCCCGCGAGCTGTTCCCGCTCAGCGAGTTCGGCACCGGCCACCCCGGCTCGACCGTGCTGGAGATCACCTTCCAGGGCGACAGCTCGGCCCAGCCGTTCGTCTCCCAGCTCGCCCGCACCTACCAGATCGACATCAACATCCTCGGCGCCGCGGTGGAGACCATCGCCGGCCGGATGGTCGGCCGGATGCGGGTCGAGCTGCCGGGCGGCCACCAGGACAACGTGGTGCCGATCGGCTACCTGCGCGAGCAGGGCCTGCAGGTGGACGTGATCGGTACGGCGAACGGAGCGGTGGCATGACCTGGGACCAGATGTGGGAGCTGATGTGGCCCGCCACCCAGGAGACCTTCCAGATGGTCGGGGTGTCCGCGCTCGTCACCGTGCTGCTCGGCCTGCCGCTGGGCGTGCTCCTGGTGCTCACCGACAAGGGCGGCCTGCTGGCCAACCGGGCCGTCAACAAGGCCATCGGCTTCGTCGTGAACATCGCCCGTTCGGTGCCGTTCATCATCCTGATGATCGCGCTGATCTCCTTCACCCGCTGGCTGGTCGGCACCTCCATCGGCTGGCAGGCGGCGACCGTGCCGCTGACCATCGGCGCCATCCCGTTCTTCGCCCGCCTGGTCGAGACCTCCGTCCGCGAGGTCGACCGGGGACTGGTCGAGGCGGTCCAGTCGATGGGCGGCAGCACCTGGACGATCGTCCGCAAGACCCTGCTGCCCGAGGCCCTGCCCGGCATCGTGGCCTCGGTCACCACCACGGTCATCACCCTGGTCAGCTACTCCGCGATGGCCGGCACCGTCGGCGGCGGCGGCCTCGGCACCCTCGCCGTCAACTACGGCTACCAGCGCTTCGAGACCGCCTTCATGTGGGTCATCGTGGCCGAGCTGGTGATCATCGTCACCGCCGTCCAGCTGATCGGCGACTTCGCCGTCCGGCGGCTGACCCACCGCGGCCGCACCGGCGGCCGGACGCGGCTGCTCGGCCGCACCCCGGCGGCTCCCGACAAGGACCTCGCCGCCTCCTAGACCTCCCTCGTCCGACCCCGGACGCGGCTCCCCGTTCCACGCAGAAAGGCACTTTTCGTGCGCAACGCCCTGAAGTTCACCAGCATCCTCGCCACCGCCGGCGTCGCCCTCTCGCTCGCCGCCTGCGGCAGCTCGGGCTCCTCCTCTTCCTCGGACGCGAACGCGCCGCTGAAGGTCGTGGCCAGCCCCACCCCGCACGGCCAGATCCTGAAGTACGTCAAGGACAACCTCGCGGAGAAGGCGGGCCTCAAGCTCGACATCAAGGAGGTCACCGACTACGTGACCCCCAACACGGCGGTGCAGGACGGTTCGGCCGACGCCAACTACTTCCAGCACGTCCCGTACCTGGAGGACTTCAACAAGAAGCACGGCACGAACATCGTGTCGGTCGAGCCCGTGCACCTGGAGCCGCTGGGCCTCTACTCCAAGAAGGTCAAGGCGATCGGCGACCTCGCGGACGGCGCCACCATCGGCCTGCCGAACGACGCCACCAACGAGGGCCGGGCGCTCAAGCTGCTCGCCGACAACAAGCTGATCACCCTCAAGGACGGCGTCACCACCACCGCCACCCCGGCGGACGTGACCGGCAACCCGAAGAACTTCAAGTGGAAGGAGCTGGAGGCCGCCCAGCTGCCCCGCTCCGTCGCCGACCTCGACGCCGCCGTCATCAACGGCAACTACGCGATCGACTCCGGCCTGAAGCCGGCCACCGACGCCCTGGTGCTGGAGAAGGCCGAGGGCAACCCGTACGCCAACATCCTCGCCGTCAAGAAGGGCAAGGAGAACGACCCGCGGGTCAAGAAGCTGGCCGAGCTGCTGCACTCCGACGAGGTCAAGAAGTACATCGACGACACCTTCCAGGGCTCGGTCATCCCGGCCTTCTGATCGTCGTACGGTCATACCTCGTAACGCCCGACCGGGCCCCCACCGCACCGCGACGGGGGCCCGGTCGGGCAGTATGCAGCAGGGACACTCCGACCGACCGCGTTCTGACGTACCGTCGTGCGGGCAGCGCACCGCGTGGCACCCGGGGCACGCCGGAGGCGTACGGTGTTGTGTTCACGACCCGGCGAGGAGAGACGGCATGGCAGCGAGCTTCCCCGAGACCGCCATCAGCACCGAACGGCTGCTGCTGCGACCCCTTGCGGAGGACGACGCCCCCGGCCTGGCCACGATGATGGCCGACGACCTCGTGCTCGCCTGGACGGACCTGCCGCACCCCTTCACTGAGGAGTACGCGGCCGAACTCGCCCGCACCCTCGCCCCCGCCCACCGGGCCGCCGGCCGCGGCATCGTCTTCGCCGTCACCGAGCACCTCACCCAGCGCCTGGTCGGCCTGGTCGAGCTGCGCAACACCGACTGGCGGCTGCGCAGCACGGAGATCTCCTACGTCACCGCCGTCTGGGCGCGCGGCGAGGGCTACGCCCCGGAGGCCGTCCTCGGCGTCGCCCAGTGGCTGTTCGAGGACCGCGGCTTCCTGCGCCTGGAACTGCGCACCGCCGCCGGGAACACCGCCGCCCAGCAGGTCGCCCAGAAGATCGGCGGCATCAGCGAGGGCGTGCTGCGCAGCGCCTGGATAGTCCGCGGGGAGTCCGGCGAGGTGCTTCAGGACAGCCGCAGCGACCTCATCCTGTGGAGCCTGCTCCCGGAGGACCTGGAGTCCCCCGAGCTGCACCGCGAGGGCTGGCACGGCGACCACCGCTACGTGCTGCGCGACTGAGACACGCCGCCTGTTCACCCGGCGCGGACATGTGTGCGAGATGTCGGGCTCCGGCCGACCGCACCCGGTAGCCTCTGGACCGGTGCCGCACGACGGCGGATCGAGTGGCGCACCGAGTCGAGGGAGAACGGCCGCAGATGGCTGACCGGATCACGGTCATCGGGTGGGACGGCACACCGCTGACCGAGGCCGCCGGCGCGGCCCTGGCCGCGGCGACCCTGGTCGCCGGCGCCCCCTACCAACTGAACGCCCTCCCGGTGCCGGAGGCCGCCGAACGGATCGCCCTCGGCAACGTCCGGCAGGCCGCCCGCAGGATCGCCGAGCACCGCGGCGCCGCCGTCGTGGTCGCCGAGGGCGACCCGGGGTTCTTCGGGGTGGTGCGCACCCTGCGCCGCCCCGAGTACGGCCTCGAACTGGAGGTGCTGCCCGCCGTCTCCTCGGTGGCCGCCGCCTTCGCCCGGGCCGGCATGCCCTGGGAGGACGCCCAGGTGGTCAGCGCGCACGGCGGACGGCTGCGCCGCGCGGCCAACATCTGCCGGGCCCACCCCAAGGTCGCGGTGCTCACCGCGCCGGGCGCCGGGCCCGCCGAACTCGCCCTGATGCTGCGCGGGGTGCACCGGACCTTCGTGGTCTGCGAGGCCCTCGGCACCCCCGACGAGGACGTCACCGTCCTCACCTCCGACCGGATCGCCGACCACGTGTGGCGCGACCCCAACGTGGTGCTGGTGATCGGCGGCGGCGCCCGGACGGGGGCGGTGGACGAGGCGGCCGGCTGGCTCGCCGGGCGCCCGGTCGGCTACCCCGGCGTGGAACGCGGCTGGGCGCTCCCCGGTGACGCCTACGCGGGCGCCGGGCGCACGGAAGGCGAGCCGGGCGCACCGGAGGCGCTCCCCGCCCACGTGCGCGCCCTGGTGCTGGCCCGGCTCGGCGCCCGCCCCGGGGACCTGGTCTGGTCGGTCGGCGCCGGCAGCGGCGCCCTCGCGGTGGAGGCGGCCCGGTTCGGCGCCGCCGTCGTCGCGGTCGAGGGCTCCCGCTCGGCCTGCGCCCGGCTGACCGTCAACGCCCGCCGCTACGGCGTCGAGGTGGAGGCGGTGTACGGGAGCGGCCCCGAGGTGCTGGGCGGCCTGCCGGAACCGGACGCGGCGGTGGTGGAGTCCGGCGGCCTCGACGTGGTGCGCGCGGTGCTGGCCCGCCGGCCCGAACGGTTCGTCGCGCTGCCCCGGACCCTCACCGAGGCCGAGGAGGTCCACCGGGCGATCGCCGGGGCCGGCTACCGGGCGGACGGCGCGCTGCTCCAGGCGAGCCCGTTGCGGCCGGTCGGGGAGGGCGACGGGCTGGCGCTGGGAGCGGGCGGAACCGGCGCGCTGGTCCTCTGGGGTGAGCAGATCGTGTGAAGGCCGTGGGCCCGTCCGGGGCCCGCGCCGGGATCGTCCGGTGGCGCCGACGGTGATCCAGGTCGCATCCGGACACCGATTCGAGAGGTGACCGCGCGGTGCCGGTAGTGTGACGTCCTGGGCGACTGCAAGGGTAGGCGACCCACCCGATTCAGTCGGTTTGTCACCTTTTTGACGCGGTGCAATCCGGTTCCGCTCGAAGTGTGGGCAATTCGACGGGCCTCGTGCCGGACCTGGAGAATGCCGTAGGGTCCGGTGCGGTCGTGCCGGTTGCTCCGGGTTGTCGTTGTTTCAGACGATGCGCCGCCCCCTACGGGCGGTGCGCCGGACCGGGGTGCCGCAGCGCGCCGGATGGACTTGGGCCGCAGCGCCACGGCGCGGCGGCCGCGTGTGGTTAGGGGCGGGCCGGTGCTGGTTCGGCCCGTGCGGATGGGCGCTGCGATCGGTGATCGTGTCGCCGAGGGCGCGGCAGCGGCCTGGAAGGAGCTTTGACAATGACCGATGGCGGCCACGTTCCGGGCGAGGGAATGCCGGAGCACCTGCACGGCGGGCCGGGCCCGCTCGGCGGACCGGAGGGCGTCGCGGGCGTTGCACCCCTCCAGGGCGTCGCGACGGACGGCGGGGCGATCCCCAACCCGGCGGCCCCGATCGGCGGTGTCCCCGGCGCGGTGCCCCCGGGCGCGGGCGGCATCCCGCCGCAGGGCCAGTACGGCTACGGCGTTCCCGGCGTGCCGCAGCCCGGCCAGCCCGGCGAGGGCTGGGGCGTCGACCAGGGCGCCCCGCGCCCGGCCTTCCACTTCCTCGACCAGCCCGACACGCCGGACGGCCTGGACGACGAGGACGACGTGCTGCTGATGCCCGGTCCGCAGGGCTCCTGGGGCGAGCCGCTCGCGGCCGTCCCGGCCGAGCAGGTGCCGCTCGCGCCGCAGCATGACGGCACGCCGGTCGAGCCGTCCTGGCCGCCGGTGGACCCGCCGGTGCTCGGCGCCGAGCACGGCGTCCAGCAGCACCCCGTCCAGCAGCCGCAGCAGCCGATGACGCAGGCTCAGCAGCCGCGCCGGCCGCTGCACGCCGGTCCGCCGATCCCGGACCCGTCGCTGATGACCGGCCAGGTGCCGGTCCGCTCGCTGGCCGACCGCGGCCCCTCGCAGGGCGGCACGCCGGCGCACGGCATCCCGGTGGTCGGCCGCCCGCCGATGGCCGAGGCCGCGGCTCCGGCTCCGGCCGTCGCGCCGCAGGCCGTCCCGGTCGCTCCGGCGGCCCCGGTCGTGGAGGGGCAGCAGCTGCCGCAGGCGCAGGACTTCCCGCAGGCCCAGCAGGTCCAGCAGGCTCCGCAGGCCCACGGGGCCCAGCAGGTGCCGCTCGGCGTGCCGCCGGTCGAGACCGTGCTGGCCGTCGAGACGGTCGGGGCGATCGAGGTGATCGAGGTGATCGAGGTCGTCGAGACGTCGGAGGCCGTCCCGGCGCAGCCCGTGCAGGACGTGACGGCTCCCCAGGCCCCGCAGGCCCCTCAGGCCGCCGAGGTCGTGGAGACCGCCGTCGCGGCCGCGCCGCAGGCCCCCGTGGCCGAGCCGGCTCCGGCCGAGGCCGCCCAGCCGGTGGCCGAGGCGGCCGACGCACCCGTCGCCGAGCCCGTGGCCGCCGAGACCGCCGTCGCCCCCGCCGCTCCTGAGGCCGTCGCCGTCGAGGGCGCTGCCGCCGACGGCGCCGCCGTGCCCGCCGAGCAGCCCGAGGCCGCGGCCCCGGCCGGTCAGCCGCGCCGGATCTCCGCCTTCCTCGCCGCGCCCACTCCGCACGGCCTGCCCAAGGTCGGGGCGGCCGGGCAGGCTCCGGTCGTCGAGGAGACGGCCCCGCAGCAGCCCGCGCCCATAGCGGCCGCCGACGCGCCGCAGGCCGTCGAGGTCGTCGAGGCTGCTCACGTCGCCGAGGCCGTGGCGGGCGCCGAGTCCGCCCCGGTTGCCGAAGCCGCTGAGGTCGCCGAGGCCGCGCAGCAGGCCGAGGTCCCGGCCGAGGCCGTGTCGGAGGCCGTCGCCGAGCCGGTGGCGGAGACCGCCGCGGGCACCGGTGAGATGCCCTCCGGCCAGGCCGTCACCGAGCCCGCCGCCGAGGGCGAGCAGCCGCAGCAGCAGGCCGAGGTCCCGGCCGAGGTCCCGGCCGAGGCCGTCGCCGAGCCGGTCGCGGAGCAGCCCGTGGAGGCGCCGGCGGAGGCCGACGCCGCCGCAGCTGTCGAGCCGGCCGCCGAGGTTCCGGCCGAGGCCGCCCCCGAGGCGGAGGCGGCGCAGCCCGCCGAAGCCGTCGAGGAGCCCGCCGCCGAGGCCGCCGAGGTTGCCGCGCCCGCCGAGGCCGTCGCCGAGCAGCCCGTCGCCGCCGTTCCGGAGGCCGAGGCCCCCGCGGAGCCGGCCGCCGAGCAGGCGCAGGCCCCGGCCGAGCCCGAGGCCGCCGCTGAGCAGCCCGTCGCCGTCGAGGAGCCCGCCGCCGAGGCGGAGCCCGTCCAGGAGCAGGCCGCCGAGGCCGCCGCCGAAGCCGCCGAGCAGCCCCAGGCCGAGCAGCCCGCCGCCGGGACCGTCGAGTCCGTCGAGTCCGGCGAGGTCGCCGAGGTCGCCGAAGCCGGCGAGGCCACGGAGCCCGCCGAAGCCGCCGAGGCCACCGAGGAGCAGCCCGTGGCCGAGGAGCAGCCCGCCGCCGAGGCCGCCGAGGAGCAGCCGGAGCCGCAGCCCGAGGAGCCCGCCGAGCCGCGCGGCCCGGCCGCCCCCGGCTACGACGAGGCCGGCCGCGAGGCCGTCCACCAGGTGATCCGCGAGCGCCGCGACGTGCGCAACGGCTTCCGCCCGGACCCGATCCCGCACGAGGTGCTGATCCGCGTCCTGGAGGCCGCCCACACCGCGCCCAGCGTCGGCTACTCGCAGCCCTGGGACTTCGTGGTGATCCGCTCGGCGAAGACCCGCAGGCGGATGCACGCCCTGGCCGAGCGCCAGCGCGAGGCGTTCGCGGACTCGCTGCCCAAGGGCCGGGCCAAGCAGTTCAAGGAAATCAAGATCGAGGCCATCCTCGACACCCCGGTCAACATCGTGGTGACCGCCGACCGCACCCGCGGCGGCCGGCACACCCTGGGCCGGCACACCCAGCCGCAGATGGCCCCGTACTCGGCCGCCCTGGCCGTCGAGAACCTCTGGCTGGCCGCCCGCGCCGAGGGCCTGGGCGTCGGCTGGGTGAGCTTCTTCGACGACGAGGAGCTGGTCCGCGAACTCGGCCTGCCCGAGCACCTGGAGGTCGTCGCCTACCTGTGCGTCGGCTTCGTCGACGAGTTCCCGGACGAGCCCGAGCTGGAGCAGCAGGGCTGGGCCAAGAAGCGCCCGCTGTCCTGGGTCGTCCACGAGGAGCAGTACGGCAACCGCGCGCTGCCCGGCGAGGAGCCGCAGAGCCTGCTCGCCGACACCCTGCGCGGCATCCGCCCGCTGGACGCCAAGGCGCTCGGCGAGGCCTGGGACCGGCAGAAGCGGATGACCAAGCCGGCCGGCTCGCTCGGCATGCTGGAGATCATCTCCGCCCAGCTGTGCGGCCTGTCCCGCAAGTGCCCGCCGCCGCTCCCGGAGCCCGCCTGCGTGGCGATCTTCGCCGGCGACCACGGCGTGCACGCCCAGGGCGTCAGCCCCTGGCCGCAGGAGGTGACCGCCCAGATGGTCGGCAACTTCCTGGCCGGCGGAGCGGTGATCAACTCCTTCGCCAAGCAGATCGGCACCGAGGTCTGCGTCGTCGACGTCGGCGTCGCCGCCGAACTGCCGGACGCCGTCCAGCAGGGCCGCGCCACCGGCCTGCTGCCGCGCAAGGTCCGCCCCGGCACCGCCGACATGACCCAGGGCCCGGCGATGACCCGCGAGGAGGCCCTCAAGGCCATCGAGGTCGGCATCGAGACCGCCCGCGACCTGGTCGCGGCGGGCAACAAGGCACTGGTCACCGGCGACATGGGGATCGCCAACACCACCGCCTCGGCCGCCCTGATCTCGGTGTTCACCGGCCTCGACCCGGCCGAGGTCACCGGCCGCGGCACCGGCATCGACGACGAGACCCACGCCCGCAAGGTCGAGGTCATCCGCGCCGCGCTGGCCCTGCACCAGCCCGACCCGAGCGACCCGATCGGCGTCCTCGCCGCCGTCGGCGGCCTGGAGCACGCCGCCCTGGCCGGCTTCCTGCTGGGCGCCGCCTCGCTGCGCACCCCGGTGATCCTGGACGGCGTCATCGCCGGTTCCGCCGCGCTGGCCGCCAAGGCCATCGCCCCCGAGGTGCTGGCCGCCTGCATCGCCGGCCACCGCTCCGCCGAGCCCGGCCACCAGGCCGCGCTGGCGAAGCTCGGCCTGCGCCCGCTGATCGACCTGGACCTGCGGCTGGGCGAGGGCACCGGTGCCCTGCTGGCCCTGCCGCTGGTGCAGAGCGCGGCCCGGGCGATGCACGATGTAGCGACCTTCGACTCCGCCGGGGTCACCGAGAAGGCCTGACGCACCCCGTCACCGCTCCGCGGTCCGGCCCGAGGGCGCGCCGGACCGCGGAGCGGTGACGTGCCGTACCGTCCCCACACCCTCATCCCCGATCAGGAGCACCGCCGATGACCGCGCCCACCCCGCACCCGAGCACCGAGGGCCGTACCCCCTACCCGGTGGGCCTGCTGCTGGCCGGCCGCCGCGTCGTCGTGGTCGGCGGCGGCCAGGTCGCCCAGCGGCGGCTGCCCGCCCTGATCGCCTCCGGCGCCGACCTGCACCTGGTGGCGCCCGCCACCACCCCGGCCGTCCAGGCCATGGCCGACGCCGGCGAGCTCACCTGGCACGCCCGCCCGTACCGGGACGGCGACCTCGCCGACACCTGGTACGCCCTGGTGGCCACCGACGACCCGGCCGTCAACGCGGCGGTCAGCGCCGAGGCCGAGCGCGAGCGGGTGTTCTGCTCCCGCAGCGACGACGCCGCCGCGGCCACCGCCTGGACCCCGGCCAGCGGCCGCGACGCGGGCGCCACTGTGGCCGTCCTCACCGGCGACCCTCGCCACTCCGCGGCCCTGCGCGACGCCATCGTGGACGGCCTGCGGGACGGCTCGCTGGCCGCCCGTCAGTACCGCTCGCACGGGGCCGGCGTGGCCCTGGTCGGCGGCGGCCCCGGCGACCCGGACCTGATCACCGTGCGCGGCCGCCGGCTGCTCGCCGACGCCGACGTGGTCGTCACCGACCGCCTCGCCCCGCGCGAGCTGCTCGCCGAACTGCCCGAGCACGTCGAGGTGATCGACGCCTCCAAGATCCCGTACGGCCGGTTCATGGCCCAGGAGGCGATCAACCGCACCCTGGTCGAGCACGCCAAGGCCGGCAAGTTCGTGGTCCGGCTCAAGGGCGGCGACCCGTACGTCTTCGGCCGCGGCGGCGAGGAGCTGCTGGCCTGCGCGGAGGCCGGGCTGCCGGTCACCGTGGTGCCCGGGATCTCCAGCTCGATCAGCGTCCCCGCCGCGGCCGGCGTGCCCGTCACCCACCGCGGCATGACCCACGAGTTCACCGTCATCTCCGGCCACGTCGGCCCGGACGACGAGCGCTCGCTCACCAACTGGGAAGCCGCCGCGCGGATGAGCGGCACCCTGGTGCTGCTGATGGCCGTGGACAAGATCGGCGCGATCGCCGCCCGGCTGGTCGAGTACGGCCGGCCGGCGGACACCCCGGTCGCGATCGTCCAGGAGGGCACCACCGCCGCCCAGCGCCGGGTGGACGCCACCCTCGGAACCGTCGCCGCGGTGGTCGAGGCCGAGGGGGTCAAGCCCCCGGCGGTCATCGTCATCGGCGACGTCGTCAACGTGCTGGCGGCCGCCTTCCAGCGGTAGGCCCGCGGGGAGTGGGAAGTCGGCCCGGCCGACTTCCTACTCCAGCGGCTGCTCCGTCCAGATGACCTTCCCGGTCGCCGTGTAACGCGTCCCCCAGCGGTCCGCGAACTGCGCGACCAGGAACAGCCCGCGCCCGCCCTCGTCCTCGGTCGCCGCGTACCGCAGGTGCGGCGAGGTGCTGCTGCCGTCCGACACCTCGCAGATCAGCGAACGGTCCCGCAGCAGCCGCACCCGGATCGGCCCGGAGCCGTACCGGATCGCGTTGGTCACCAGCTCGCTCAGGATCAGCTCGGTGACGAACGCCGCCTCCGCCAGCCCCCAGGCCGTCAGCCGCTCCGCCACCGCGGCCCGGACCTCGCGCACCGCCGCCGGGTCGGAGGGCACCTCCCACTGCGCCACCTGCTCCGGCGCCAGCACCCTGGTCCGCGCCACCAGCAGCGCGATGTCGTCCTGCGGGTGCTCCGGCAGCATCGCCCCGAGCACGTCCGCGCAGGTCTGCTCGGGCGTGCGCGGCGGCCCGGCCAGCGCCGCCCGCAACAGCTCCAGCCCCTCGTCGATGTCCCGCTGCCGGTCCTCCACCAGCCCGTCCGTGTACAGCACCAGCCGGCTGCCCTCGGCCAGCTCCAGCTCGGCGGTCTCGAACGGCAGCACCCCCAGCCCCAGCGGCGGCCCGGTCGGCAGCTCCGGGAACACCACCCGGCCCTGCGGGTCCACCACCGCCGGCGGCGGGTGCCCGGCCGTGGCCAGCGTGCAGCGCCGCGACACCGGGTCGTAGATCGCGTACAGGCAGGTCGCCCCGGCCACCCCGGCGCGCTCGCCGCCCGCCGCCTCGTCCTGGTCGATCCGGCTCACCAGCTCGTCCAGGTGCCCCAGCAGCTCGTCCGGCGGCAGGTCCAGCGTCGAGAAGTTGTGGATCGCCGTCCGCAGCCGGCCCATCGTCGCCGCCGCGTGCAGCCCCTGCCCCACCACGTCCCCGACCACCAGCGCCACCCGCGCGCCCGGCAGCGGGATCACGTCGAACCAGTCCCCGCCCACCCCGGCCTGGGCCGGCAGGTAACGGTGCGCCACGTCCAGCGCCGTCTGCTCCGGCAGCTTGCGCGGCAGCAGGCTGTGCTGGAGCGTCACCGCCATCGCGTGCTCCCGGGTGTAGCGGCGGGCGTTGTCGATGCACACCGCCGCGTGCGCCACCAGCTCTTCGGCCAGCGCCAGGTCCTCCGCCTCGAACGGCTCCGCCCGCTGCGCCCGCCAGAACCGGGCCACCCCCAGCAGCACCCCGCGCGCCCGCAGCGGCACCCGCACCAGCGAGTGCACCCCGTACGCCAGCACCCGCGCCGACCGCTCCGGGTCCTGCTCCCGCCACCGGCCGGCCTCCGCCAGCCGCGGCTCGATGGCCGGCTCCCCGCTGTGCAGCGCCCCGGCCAGCGGGGTCTCTGGCACCACGTCCAGCACCGTGCCGACCGGGTAGAACGGCGCGTCGTCCCGTACCCCCGTCACCGCCGTACGGCGCATCCGCCCCAGCGAGGGGCCCGGCGGCGGCTCCTCACCGGTCAGCACCTGGTCCGCCAGGTCCACCGTGACGAAGTCCGCGAACCGCGGCACCGTGACCTGCGCCAGCTCCTCCGCCGTCCGCGTCACGTCCAGCGTGCTGCCCACCGTCACCCCGGCGTCGTACAGCAGCCGCAGCCGCCGCTGCGCGCGCTCCGCCCGGCCGGACAGCGCCGCCAGCTCCGTGGAGTCGCGCAGCGTGGCGACCCGGCCGGGCGGGCCGCCCGGCTGGTCGATCAGCCGGACGTTCACCGCCAGCAGCCGCTCCCCGGACAGCACCACCTCGTCGGTCACCGGGCGCTCGGCGGTCAGCAGGTCCAGCGGCCGCTGCTCCAGGCCCAGCCCGGCCACCGGGCGGCCCTCGGCGTCCGGCGGCAGGTCCAGCAGGCGGCGCGCCTCGTCGTTGCAGAGCAGCAGCCGGCCGTCCCCGCCGAGGATCATCACGCCCTCGCGCACCGCGTGCAGCACCGCCGCGTGGTGCTCGTACATCCTGGTCATCTCGACCGGGCCCAGCCCGTGCGTCTGGCGCCGCAGCCTGCGGCTGACCAGCGCCGTCCCGAGCGTGGCCAGCCCCACCGCGGCCGCCGCCGCGCCCAGCACCACCGGAAGCTGGCGCTCGCTGGCGCTGCTGACGCTCTTCAGCGTCACGCCCGCCGAGACCAGCCCGACCACCGAACCGTCCGGCGCGTACACCGGGACCACCGCCTGCACCAGCGAGCCGAGCGTGCCCGAGACGCGCTGGGTCACCACCTGCCCGTGCAGCGCGGGCTCGTAGGTGCCGACGAACTTCCGGCCGATCAGCGCCGGGTTCGGGTGGGTGTAGCGGATGCCCTGGTTGTTCAGCACGACGATGAAGTCCACGCCCGCGGCGACCCGCGCGGACTGCGCCCTCGGCTGCAGGACGGCCGTCGGGTCGGGGGAGCGCAGCGCGTCGACGATGCCCGGCGAACTGGCGAAGGTCTGCGCCACCGCCACCGAACGGTTGCGCGCCTCGTGCTCGGCGTCGTTGCGCGACTGCACCACCAGCGCCACCGCGGCCGCCACCACCAGCAGCAGCACGACCAGGATCTGGAGCGCGAACACCTGCCCCGCCACCGACCGGTGCCACACGGGCCACCGCGGCTTCGCGTGCGGCAGCTGCGGCCGACCGTGTGGGCGCCCACCGGGGGAGCCGGCGGAGCCAGTGGCGCCAGAGGCCGACGGAGCCCAGGATCGGCCCGGATTTCGGGCCATACGGTCATATTTGCACTACGGCCAGCCGGGGACCACCCGCCCCCTCCGCCGTTTGGCCTTCCCCGCCCGGGCTTGGCAAGATCGCAGGGTGTCCGAACCCCGCACCATCACCGACCCGGCCGACCCCCGCCTCGCCGACTACACCGGCCTCACCGACGTCGAGCTGCGCCGCCGCCGCGAACCCGCCGAGGGCCTCTTCATCGCCGAGGGGGAGAAGGTCATCCGCCGCGCCCTCGCCGCCGGCTACCGGATGCGGTCGATGCTGCTCACCTCCAAGTGGCTGGAGGTGATGGGCGACGTCATCGCCGAGGCCGACGCCCCCGTCCACGTGGTCGAGCCCGCCCTCGCCGAAGCCGTCACCGGCTACCACGTGCACCGCGGCGCCCTCGCCTCGATGGAGCGCAAGCCCCTTCCGGACGCCGCCGAGGTGCTCGCCGGCGCCCGCCGGGTCGCCGTCCTGGAAGGCCTGGTCGACCACACCAACCTCGGCGCCATCTTCCGCAGCGCCGCCGCCCTCGGCATGGACGCCGTCCTGCTCTCGCCCGACTGCGCCGACCCGCTCTACCGGCGCGCCGTCAAGGTCTCCATGGGCGCGGTCTTCGCCGTCCCGTACGCCCGCCTCGACCCCTGGCCCGCCGCCCTCGACACCGTCCGCGAGGCCGGCTTCACCCTGCTCGCCCTCACCCCCGCCGACACCGCCGTCGACCTCCACACCCTCGCCCCGCACAGCCTCCCCAAGGCCGCCCTCATGCTCGGCGCCGAGGGCGACGGCCTCACCCCCCGCGCCATCGCCGCCGCCCACCACCCGGTCCGCATCCCGATGGCCCACGGCATCGACTCCCTCAACGTCGGCGCCGCCGCCGCCGTCGCCTTCTACGCCGTCACCACCCCCTGACCCCCTCACCGGCGCGCGAGAAGTCGCCCCACCCGACTTCCCGCGCGCTGCCCGACTCCTGACACCGCAGCCACGGCCCCATCCCCGAGAGTCGGCCCACCCGACTTCCCACGCCGAGCCCTGCCCACTCGACGCCTCGCCAGGTGCCGCCGCATCACCGGAAGTCGGCCCGCCCGACTTCTCACGCGTACTGGCTTCGCTGAGGCCGCTATCCCGCCTGTCGGCCCGCAGCGCCCTTCCGGGACCGCCCTGCACCGGAAGTCGGCCGGTCCGACTTCTCGCGCCATGCCCCCGCCCGCGCATGCCTTCGCAGCGGCCGCCGCACAACCGGGAGCCGGCCCGGAGGCTTCAGCCGGTGGGGGAGGTGGGCGGGGCCGGGGCGGCGGCGGGGGGCGGGGTGGTGGCGGCGCCGGTCCAGGATTCGTCGAGGGTGCCGTCGGGGCGGACGGCGTAGCGGGTGGAGGTGACGGTGCCGGTGGCGGCCGCGCGTTCCTCGCGGACGACCGTGCTGCCGTCCAGTCGCCAGCTGGCCGTCGCCTGCGGGTCCGCCACCGAGGTGCGGGAGGTGGTGGCGGCCGGGGCGTCCCCGGTGAAGGTGTAGAGCTGGACGAGGTCGACCGGGGCCGAGCCCTCCACCCGTCGCAGGACGACCACCGCGGCCGGCAGGCCCTTGTACCGGGCCGGCAGCACCGCGCTCAGCGCGACCTGGGGCCCGGCGCCGACCGAGTGCCCGTTCTGCAGGGCGATGGCCGGCCCGCCGGCCCCGTCGGGGTAGCTGCGGTTGGGCCAGTCCACGGCCGGCAGCGGCGCCTGGGGGGCCGTCAGCCCGCCGTCCGTACCGCCGCGTGCCGCTGCCGGGAGGGGGGTGGTCGAGGTCTGCGGCGCGACGTCCGCCGATGTCCCGGGCACGGCCTGCTCGCCGCCGGAGCCGGTGTTGGTCACCACCGCGGCCGGTGGCCGCACGCTCCGGTTGTCCCGGTTCTCGCACCCCTGGGCCGCCGCGATGGCCAGCGCCACCCCGATGGTCACGGTGACGAAGACGACCAGCCGCTGCCGGAGCAGCCGTTGCCGCGCGGCGCCGGGCCGCCCGCCGGGGGCGGGGGTGTGCTGGCGGTCCCGGGGACGCACCCGCTCGCGGGGGTCGCGGGCGTCGCGGGGCCCGGGCCGGGCCGGGGGCGGGGTCTGCGGTCGGTCCGGGCGTGCCCGCAGCGGTCGGGTGACCGGTGTCGGCTCGGGCCGGGGGAGTGGGGCGCCCGGCCCCTGGGGGCGCCGTCCGGCGGCCCCGGCGGCCTGCGCGCCGGGGCGGCCCGCCGCCGCTCGGGCCCGGGCCGCGGCGGGTGGTTCGGGCGAGCGCCCGGGGGCGGGTACGCCCGGCCGGCCGTTCTCCTGCGGGGCCTGGGCCGGGGCGGGGACCGGCGCGGGGCCGCTCCGGCCGGCTCGCGCCGCGCGGGTGGTGCCGGAGGCCCCGGCCGCCGTCCCGCGCGCGGCCAGTTCGCTGAGCCGCTCGTGCAGCGCGGCGGCCCCGGGCCGTTCGGCGGGTTCCTTGGCCAGGCAGGCCCGGATCAGCGGCGCCAGTTGCGGCGGTACGGCGGCGAGGTCGGGCTCCTCGTGGACGACCCGGTACAGCATCACTTCGGAGGACGCCCCGGAGCCGAACGGGGTGTCCCCGGTGAGCGCGTAGGCGAGGGTGGCCCCGAAGGCGAAGACGTCGGTGGCGGGGGTGACGGCGGCCCCGCGCACCTGCTCGGGCGCGAGGAAGCCGGGGGAGCCGACGGCGGTGCCGACGTGGGTGAGGGTGCTGGCGCCGCGCGACCACGCGATGCCGAAGTCGATGATGCGCGGGCCCCGGGGCGAGAGCAGGATGTTGGAGGGCTTGAGGTCCCGGTGGACCACTCCGGCCTCGTGCACCTTGACCAGTCCGTCGGCCAGCGCGGCCCCGATCCGGGCCGCCTCGGGCCAGTTCAGCGGTCCTTCGTCGCCGACCCGCTTGTACAGCGAGGGCCCGGGGACGTACGCGGTGGCGAGCCAGGGCCGTTCGGTCTCGATGTCCGAGCCGACCACGCGCGCGGTGCAGCCGCCGCGGATCCGGGAGGCGGCGGCGATCTCGCGGGCGAAGCGGGTGCGGAACTCCTGGTCCTCGGCGAGTTCGGCGCGGATCAGCTTGAGGGCGACGCGCTGCCCGCGGCGGTCGGAGCCGAGGTAGACCACGCCCATGCCGCCGGCGCCCAGTCGCCGGTGCAGGCGGTACGGCCCGACGATGCGGGGGTCCTCACGCCTCAGCCGCATCATCGCCATGTTTCGTTCCCCGTCAGCCGGTGGGTGAGGCCCCGTCGGTTGGGCCATCGTCAGTTTCTGTCTGGCACAGCTTACGGACTGCCCGCTGCGGTGTGCTGATACGCAACACCCGTAGCCACCGTGCGATTGTCGGATCTTGCGCTGACCTGCAGGTCACAGGGCCGTCGGAGAGCCTCTCGGGGTTGCCCCTCAGGGTTCCCCCGGGGGTCGGATGAGCCCGCTGTCCCCCTGCGGTAGTAGGCCTCAAGTCCGATCGTCATCCTCCGGGACGTCCGAGGAACAGTACGACGGCATGACGCCCGGAGGGGCCCCCGACCAATAGCGTTGTGCTCAGCGGTGGACGGGGAGCTCGTCCCCCGAGGTAAGCCGTCCACCGCGCCAACTCGACCGGATCAGGAGCCAGGACATGCCACCGCAGCTCACGGGAACCCCCCGCCGCCGTCGGCAGGCCTCCCTCCGGACGGGGTCCGCCGAGCAGCCCACGCGGCACCCCGCCGTGGCGTTGGCCATGGCCCTGCCGTGCGCCGTGCTGCTGGTGCTGCTCTTCGGAGGGTGGGAGCAGATGGCGAACCAGGCCCAGGCCGTCGCCGATCTGATCGCCCGCTGAGCAGGGGAAGAAGAAGGACACCGGCCCCGAGGCCGGTCGAAGACGGGCACCGAACCCCTGGGGACGGGGAGCGGTGCCGCCGGGGAGGCCGCGGCCGCGATGACACGCGGACGGGCGTGGGCGGTGCGCAGAGCGCCCCGGCAGGCGGAGACGCCGCGTACGGACGTCGGTGAGGGCGTCCGTACGCGGCTCTTCTCTTTTCCCGGCGCTTCCCCGCCGGAGGCCCGGCACCCGGAACCACCCGAACGGGACGACAGAAGGCCGGGGCCGCGACCCTTACGGATCGCGGCCCCGGCCGTTACT